>JBDLUS010000168.1:0-3367 GCA_039805165.1 Bacteroidota bacterium
TTGGGCATTTTTTTTTTATCTCACTTCGTAGGATGAAGTAAGAGGCGTTTTCTAATACGACGGCGAAATTACAACCTTAAACCGTTATGGTGCAAGTAGAGATTTTAACAGTTGTTGACAACGTTACATCAACCGATGCCCCTTATCCACAACTTTCCATTTCACATAATCCATCTTTGAAGTTAGGTTTCGAAGTTTATCACCGTGTTTCCATGGAATGACAACGTCATATTTCCCGAAAATAAATTCAGTTGGAATCTTATTTTTTTCAATCGATTGCGCAATGGATTTCATTTGAGGATAGCATTTGCGATAGCCCATCCATACGTCGAAAACTTGCTCGCGCACTGTGCGTTCGTGCATGTAGAATTCAACAAAACGAAACAACTTAACGGGAAGCAATTTCAGATTTTTCAGTAGGCGAGCTAAGTGAATAACTACGTTGCCGTTTTTCTTCAATCCATTTGCTATACTTCTTCCCAATAAAGTTCCAACTGTAAAAGCATAGAGCTTGTTTCGAGTTAATCCGTCGCTGGCTAAGAAAGTAGCAGATGAAATATTACGGCCGCTTTCCTGAATGAGCATAAGCCCCAATCTGCCGCCCATGCTGTATGAAAGAAGCCTGCATTTTTCAACTCCGTAATGATTCAAGATGAATAGAAATTGCGCTATCCAAGCTTCAGTAGAAAGTCCTTCTTTTAATTCTTTCGGGGTGAAGGAATCACTTCCCGCATGAGACCAAAAGCCAATGGCCACCATGCGCTCATTGTCTTTCAATTCATGCGCAAAGGTTTCGAAGTCTTCCGGGTTACGCCCGAAGCCATGAAGGCAAAGAACCAGTTCATTGGCGTTGTCGGATTTACTCCATTCAACAACTTTGAACGATTTGTTTTGAAAGGAAAGAGAATGTGACTTTTTCTTCATGATTGTTTCGAACCACGAAGGTATTTCATTCAATAAATATTAACGAACAATTTCTATCACAACTTCATTGCGTCTGCCTACGAGTTGGTATGGAGGATTGTATCCTAAGAACTTAAAATTACCCTTTGTTTTTATTCCTTTTGAATTCAAGTAATTCAGAAGTTCTTGCTTGTGTTTCTCACGATCATTGTCGTCTGCAAAACCGCCGAAGCGTATAGCGGCCATGACCTGTTCTTCCGTCTTCGATAAAATAACTTGATTGTTATTCGGCTTTGGAAGATTATTCATGTCGTAGCCTTCAGGCATAACAAAACTCATGGAAGAAAGACTGTCGTTAATGTCCATTAGAACCGGTGCGGTCATAGCAATCTGTGTCTCGCTCTCATTTCCACCAAAGATGTAACCAGCCAATGCACGAAATCCTGGACTCGCCATTTCGTCATAAGAATTAGCCTTCGACTGCACTGTTGCTAACGTAGCAGAAGGATACAAGCGTATTTCAATATCTCCTTCTTTTTCAAGAACGGTATACGGTTGCTCTTTGGTTTTGCTTGTGGACATATAGACGAAAGATTGGAACAGTATGAACACGATTGCAATTGAAAGCAGGATGTAGCCCATGATTTTTTTACGTTTCATAACAATAAAACCAACGGCGGATCTTATTGTTCAAGTGAGAGTTAATTCAAGAAGTTTAATACCCACAAGGTACTCTGATCTACTCTAACTTGCTGAACTTTTCGGTCGAGTTCCAACGCCTTGATGGCATTCTCGAAATAAGTGTTCTCGCGCTGATTAACGATGAACAAAGTACTTTCCCCATTGAACAGTTTGCTATTCTCTGCTTGGAGCAATCGCTTATACAAACCGGCATTGTTCTCTGCAAGCACCTGCTGAGCAAGCGTGTTCGTGTAGGCATTTTCCAATGCCAATGTTTTTTGTTCAAGCTGATTCCTTTTCCATTCAATATTCAAATTGTTCTCTTCAATCTTAATGCGTTGAACTTTCAAATCTCCCCGCGCTTCGCGAAGAAATAAGGGCATAGAAAATTCCGCACCCCATTTGTAATTGTTGGTGGAAAAATAGGAGGGAAGTCCTTCGCTTAAATCTTTGTTCAGGAAATGATATTCTACATTCAATTTCGGCTTCAACTTTTCCACCTTCCATTTCTCTTCAAGTCTAAGCGATTCTCCTTTGGTCGCATAGAGCGCTAATTCTGGATGCGCTTCAAGCATTGGGAAAAGCGAACTTCCATATCTGAAAGGTGCCAATTCATTTTTGAAATTGGCAGAGGGGGAAACGGTTTCATTCAAAATTGCGACTCTGTTTTCGTCGCTCGATTCGAGAAAAGTAACCAAAGCAATGCGCGATTTTATCACCTCTAATTTCGATTCTTGAAATTGAAGCAAGCGGTTTTGATTTTGCACGTAGGCTTCCAATGTGTCCATGGCTGAGCGGTCTCCGCCTAAGTAGCGTGATCTCACGGCAAAAAATCTACGCTCACTCGTTGAAACCAATGAATCGATGATGTTGTTTTTTTGAACGGCGAAAAACCAATCGGAATACAATTGTACACTTTGCGAAAGCAACTCGTTCAAGGCCAACTGTTGCTCTATATTACCCGCCTCTAACATGACCTCAGCTCTCTTTTTTGCCATGCGACGTTCATCAATGACCAATCCTTTGATTAATGGCATTGATACACCGAGAGAAAGCAATCCGGCGTTGGACGTATAGTCGGCAGGATTGACGTAACTGCCTGAATTCACATCGAAGTGTCCAACCAATCCTATAGCATAGGGTGTGTTGTAAGAAAGTGAAGTCTCAGAGGTCGAGTAGTAGTCGGTCCCTTTGAAAAATTTGTTTTTGAATTTGCTTTCCAAAAGTGGGTCGAACAATCCTTTCACCTGCAAATATTGCGCGTTACGCATTTGCGGATTAAGTTTCGCTTTTTGTGCAAGCGGATGTTCTTCTAACACCCAATTCAAATACTCAGTAAGCGTTAACTCCTGCGAAGAAACGTGCGATGAAAGAAGAGCGAAGAGGAGGAATGGAAAGATTAGTTTTTTCATTTCGACTTTTCTTCAGATTTCTTTTTCGATTGATCAGGTGAATAAAAATCAGGAGGGAATCCGTTAAACTTCCGCCACAATTCATATCCAACGGGAACATCGTTCAACAACATGATTGCCTGAACACCTCCGCCTTGCTTCAATGCGCTTGGCCATTGTTCACCTTCTTGCGGTCTTACCAAAACACGGAACTTTCCAGATTCGTGTAACGCAGGATCAACGGTTAAAATAGTCCCGTTGTATACCCCTTTCGATATGTGTTGCCATCCGCTAATTACGAAAGCTGGAAATCCGTCGAAGATTAAACGCACTTGCTCTCCCGCATGAACCAAAGGCATGTCTGTTGGGTTTATGAAAATCTCCACAGCATG
>JBDLUS010000169.1:0-8795 GCA_039805165.1 Bacteroidota bacterium
AAGTCAAAATAGGGCTCTAAAATTCTAGATACATTAAGATTAACATCAGGCAAGCCAGAGCAATATTCTATCAGCCTACCATAATCTGATTCTTCCGGATCTGTTTTTTGATTTTTATCTATTTTAAATATTCGTACAAAATGATTGACATAGCGATAAGAGTTTGTCTCTAGGAGCCATTCTAGAAAATCCCACTCAAACAATTCCTCAAATTCAAATTCCTCAATTCCCGGAAATTGTTTCTCAAGTTCCAAGTATACAGGTGAAAAGGTTGCACTTATGTTGATCAATTTACTCTTAAAGACATCGAGTATTTCTGATTCTAAATTTTTATTTCGGGAGATTGGCCAAATGCTGTTTATTATAATATCGTTATTTATGAAAACTTCTTTCTGATATTTCTTTTCATACCAGTGAAGGAATAGAATATTTGGTTGAAAGTCTTCATCCGAAAATTTCTTTAAAAATCCTTCGGGGCCGATTTTTATGGATTCCTTATCACGAAATTTGTCGTAACGGGGACTGAATAAATATTTGATTTTATTTTTTGTTGCTTTATCCATTAGAATTTTGTTCGGTTGTAAAGAAATACTTCACTGCATATTGAAATCAAAAATACAGTCTGCAAATTCTTGTTTCTTCGGTGTTGATAAGAAAGAGTCGAATTGTGAAACAGAAACTCACGAAATTCTATTTCTCTGTTGATTGGCTCAAATGCTTTTCAATATTGAATGAATGAATTTCTATTAAACAATTTTTCAAACTTATATGATGCACTGAATGCTTTGATTAGGTTGCTTCCAACTCCAATTAAGGCATTCTTGTGGAGGAAATTTTTCTTGATTCTTAAGTTGTTCTTTGATTTTTTTGAACGGAATGTCTTGATGCGTTCGCGAAATTCTTTTGGTGGGTTTTATGAATCTTTGATTTATTCGTCCTTGAAACAACTATTTGAAGTTTTAAAATGGTTGCTAATTACTGATAAAATAAAAAGGATTTATAGAATTTGGCGATTTTTGAGATTGCTGAGGTTCTTCTTAGGTTTATAATTGAAGGTAGTAAAGGTTACAAAAAAAAGCTGTTGTCAATTGGTTTCTACGGTCTTTTTGCTCGTGATCCCGAAGGGATTGCATTTCCCTTTGGCTCCGAATTCCGAGACAAAAAAGTTCAGGAATTTCATTCCTGCTTTTTGTTTGTCTTCATTCGACCTCAAGTAAACTTGGCCGAATTTCACCAAACAAAAAGTCCCCAACTTTCGTTGAGGACTTTTTTGTCTCTTCGTGATCCCGAAGGGATTCGAACCCCTGACCGTCTGCTTAGAAGGCAGATGCTCTATCCAACTGAGCTACGAGATCAATCATGTGTAAAAAAAGAAAGACAACCGAGTTGTCTTTTCTTTGTCGGGGTGGCAGGATTCGAACCTACGACCTCCTGCTCCCAAAGCAGGCGCGATACCGGGCTACGCTACACCCCGAAATGCTCTTTAGCACCCTAAGGGGGTGCAAATATACATCTCTTTTTTAATTTTCAAGCCAATATTCCAAATTTCTTAAAACCCTTCTAGAGTTTTACCAAACGCTCACTTCTTCCAAACTCATTTACAACGAGATAAACACCCGATTGAAGCCCTTCAATGTTTAATTTTTTCACGTTGTAATAAACCCCCAACATTCTTCCTTGAACATCATATACAGTATAGTCACCAATCGCTGTGAATGAGATCATTCCTTCGTCGGTCGGATTAGGATATATCTTGAAGAGATTACGAGTGTCTTCTTCCAAATCTGCAACACCTGATGGATTCTCGGCTCCTGGCGTACTCGACGAAAACATGCCCCACGCTGTATTATTTCCATTAGGAGAACACCCGTAACTCGTATTCGGAACCAACCATGAAGGAACCGTAACACTCGAAAGCACAGTGCCATTCGGAGCAGACAAAGTCACTGTTTCTCCAGCACTTATTTTGAAGTTCGTGTGATCAGCCCCGCGCTGCCTAACATTGCTTGCGTAAAAAATGCGATAGCCGTTCGCGGGAACAATGCTCTCTGATTTCGATGAGACCATAAACTTATTCGGAATAGCCAGATCATCTGTAAGGTAATAACCCTCCAGGGTAATTGGGTACGGATTCGGATTATAAATTTCTATCCAGTCTTCATGCTGACCAAAATCGTCCTGCAAAACATTGCTGTTCGATGCCATAATCTCGTTCACAACCGGAGCCAAGAAATTCGGGTCGGCAGAGAAGTTTGCAGTAACGTTGTTGTCTGTTGCAGAACTGTAACTCAACACAGGAGAAGTGCTGGAAGACATAGACCAACTATCGAATTTGTAACCGTACTTCGAAGCAGCGGTCAGTTCAACAGGAACATTGCTGAAATAAACTCCCGTCCACGGATAAACATTCAAGGTATTTGCCCCAACAAGAAGATTCGATAGGTAAAGGGAATTCAACTGCACTTTACCCATGACTTCATCATTCACATTCACAATGAACTTAATGCTGTCGTTCAGGTTGAACACGTCTAAAAATTCGTCACGAACATAACGTGGTCTTACTTGGAAATAATTGTCATACCCATTCAAGTGATCTTCCCATGCAGTAATATCCGGATCAGTCACAATGCGCTCCGCTAGGGTTGGCAAATTCGAAGGGTATCTGTATCGGTCTAAATGGAAAGGCTTGATGTTCGAAATGCGATTTCTGTAGGTGTTGAATTTCGGACCTGCAACTCCCGGCTTAAATTGAGAGTTCAACAAATCGGCCATGTGATTAATGAAATAATTCTCGTATTCTGAATTCTCTAAAAAGTTGCGCAAGAGTCGCGTAGACCGCACCATACTCAAGGTGTTGGTGTTTAAGTAATAGTCTAAGGTCTCGTCGTCCTCTTCCTCGCTGTCACAACTTCCACCAAAGGTGCCGTCTAAGTCGAAAATATAATGTTTCCATTTACTCGATGCGCCCCAGGTATTGAATTTCCAGGCACCCACATTATTTACCGGGAAGTCATGATTGCCAATGTAAACTTCCGTGCAGAACATATCTGTGAAAAGAGGCACGTCTATTCGCTCTGCTAAATAGTTAAAGTTTTCTGTTGTCATTGGATTGTCCACAGCGAATTGAGTCAGTTGCTCGTACTCGTTCGGATTCATGAGATACCCTTCTGACAGGTCATACGTGTGATCTATCATTCCAATGTGGTCTTCTTCTAAATCATAACGCTCGCCTATGAAATCAGCATCAATGCGTGCACGCAAATCATACAATCCCCAGAATTCGCCATTGATGTATACCGCGTGCAAGTAGGGGTCGGCATGATCCATTTCCATCTCTTCAACAAGCTTGCATCCAAGGTAATCGCGACCAATGCAATCTGGACGATGACCGCCACTGCGAAGAAGAATAACATCGGTTTTCACACCGTTAGGTAAAACAAAATCGGCGTTGTCTAATGACGAGCGATTGTAAAAACGAAGTGATTTTTGCGGAGAATGGCGCGATCCGTTTCCGTGAATACGTCCACCCATTTTTTTCTCTTTGATGAAAGTTCCATTCACATCGAAAAATTGCAAGGTGCAAATTCTTTCGAAATCGGCACCGGTCTGATTGTAATTGCCAATATCTGTGGTGTCTCCCCAAACATAAATGCCTTCTTCATCTTCGAAGAATCCTTCGTTATCTGTAACAATTGAAATGATCGGCAGGTTGTATACAGGTGTTTCCGGGAAATAGGTGTAAACACGTTCTTCAGTCGGAAGATTATTCGAAGTGAAGGGCTTCACACGAACCACATTGATTTTATGAACCAATCCGAAAGGTGGGGCATATCCTCTGTTGTTAGCGCGACTTTCAGAGTAGTCGAACAAGGGGAATTGCAAACCCGGATTTGCAGGGACTGCTGAAAATCTATTGTCGAAACTGTAGGGGTCGGGAAGTGTAATGCCACCAACAAGAATTGGCGAAGTTTGAGTGACCTCGTATCCGTCTGAAGTGAATCTCGTGGATTGGTCGATGTTCGAAAAATTTATTGTTGTTCCTGGCGGAACCACGCCCATAGGGGTTATGTTTAAAGGTGCACTTGGAATAGCAGTAACACCTGAAACATTGGGCCAGCCCATTGTTGAGGTGGTGAACTGAAAGGTGTTGGAAGCATCTGGAAATCTTGAATAACTTACATTTAAATGATGAGCAAAAGGCAGTATGCTGTCTACTACTCCCGCAGAGTTTGACAAATAAAGAGTTTCCGTTTGATTCAGTTTGAAATTGGTGTGCCACTGTGGAACGGTCATGTTTCTTCCACTTAAATAAACCAATCCTCGACCATTTGCTGCAAATGGCATATTCGGAAATTGCCATTTTTGTAGGTTAAGCGGGTCATCTGATAAATAGAAAGTTCCAATATTCAAATTTGAACCGCCCGTATTGAGAATTTCAATCATAGGATCGAAATTCCCGTAGTAACTCAAGTAGACGTTGCTTTGACGAATGAGCAATTCGTTTATTACTAATTGCGAATGAATAGAATGAAAAGAAATAATAGAAAAAACAAGGGCAGCTACGACGGCCTTTAACTTTTCAGTAAAGGTATTCATATCGGGAGAAAATATTTTATTGCGCGAAAATGCTTCGCGAGTCAACGTTAGCGCTAATCGGATTAATCACCAACACGGGAACTCCAGCATCGTTTGTTATCACTTTTTGCTCAGCATCTGCCCCGAAAGCATGAATCAATCTCTCGCCTGCAAAATTCAAAATGCAAATCAAATCAATCTCTGCGTATTGTGCGTATTTCAAAAGTTCTTTAACGAACCCAGAACTGTCTTCTTCGGTAACTTTTGTTTTGCATGCAACACCGTTTTCAATGAAGTAGCCCTCTGCATAAGACATGTTGCGTTTTACTTGATTGTTCAAGAATTCGTCAGATTCTTTTGGGCAGATAATATGTACTTCGGCATTGAACTTCTTTGCAAGGTCACTCGCAAACTTTATTTTTTGCTTCGTCTCCTTGTGTAAATCCAAAGGGACTAAAATACGCTTGATGTTTGCGCTGTGTTTTGTCTTTTCTTGAACCACAATGAACTGTGCATCCGAATCTGAAATCACGCGCAAAGCATTACTTCCAGTAATGTACTGGAGTCCTGTTAATCCGTGAGTTCCCATAACCACGAGCTCTCCGTTTAACTCTTCCGTCATTTTCGGAATTTCATCAAAGATGTTCCCAAAACGAACAACTGGTGTTGCTTCAACACCGGTTTTCTCTTTGTGCTTAGAAATTTGCGCGTTGAGTTTGGTTAAAGCACCGGCTTCCTCTGATTTGTCCTTCACAATGTGAAGAATTTCAACAGGAGATTTAAGCGTCTTTGAAATTTCACAAGCGTAATTAACAGCAGCATCTGATGTGCTAGAAAAATCGGTAGGGACAATAATTTTCGACATAACAAATATTTTTTAGTGCCACATTGGGATGTAATAAACAGAATCGTCTTGTTGCTCAGGGGTAATCAATAACACGGGTATTTGAGCTTCGTTGTATATCAAATCTTCCTCCTCTGTGCGAGGGAACAAGGTGTACAAGTATTCGAAAGAGAAGTTCACAGCGCATATTAAGTCTGCGTCTACAGATGCTGCATAGGCGACAACTGATTTAGCAAAAGGTTTTTGGTCTGTTTCAATGTGCATCTTGAATGGCACGTTCGCGGCATTAAAGACTGCTTCAACTTTAGCAATTAATTCTTCGTCGTTGTCGCTAGCCACTTGCTGCGCAATGAAATAAACTTCGCCACTAAACAACTTCGCCATTTCAGAGAAGAAGTTTGCTTCTTCCAGCAATTGTTGACGGAATGTAACCGGGATAACAATTTTCTTATACCCTTCTGAACGAATGTGTCTTTGTTGAACAACGATGAATGGAGTAGTAGATTCAGAAACAACTTTTAGGGCAAGACTTCCTGTTAAACGCTGCAATCCACGCATTCCGTGCGTTGGCATAACAACCAAACCACAGTTTTGAAGTTTCGCAATTTCGTCTACCGTACTCGCTAACTCACCTTCCTCAACAATTGTCTTTACAGATCCTTCAAATGTTTCGCGAATGCGGTCGGCCCATTTGTTTAATTCGTTTTGCGCATAGGCGATATCGCTATGGTGTTTCACTAAGTGAAGCAATACAATTTCAGAATTTGCAAGACGTGCAATAAATTCAGCGTGAAGTATTGCGTTGTAACTATCTTCCCTTAAATCGAAGGGGATAAGTATGCGATTAATGTTTTTCATATAAAGTGGTTCAAAAGTAATAAAGAATGTGCATCTTCGTTAGCGAATTGTTTTACGAAATTTGTGATAATATATAGCCTCATGACTGAGTTAAGCGCATTCTATTTACAAAATCTTGAACCTGTATTGCAGCGCTTGAAAGATGGGCTTCACAAGCATTACTATTACCATGATGTTCGACACACGTTGGACGTGATAGAACAGTCTCAGGCAATAGGTAAGTTGGAAGGGGTTACGGCACGTGAGTTAGAGATTTTAAAGATAGCGGCGTTGTTTCACGATACGGGTTTTTTGAAAGTTCGTTCAGGACATGAGCAAGCAAGCATAGACTTTTTTCAGGCGGTAGGTGGATTGAGTTCGCTGACCTATGAAGACTGCGACATTATCTCGGGTTGTATTCGCGCAACGCACATGCCACAGAATCCCCAAAATCAGTTGGAAAAAATCCTTTGTGATGCTGATTTAGACTACTTGGGTCGCGACGATTTTAGTTTAATCGGTGAAAATTTATTTCTTGAAATGTCGGCTTGTGGTGAGATGAGCGACCGATTCACGTGGGACAATCTTCAAGTTAAGTTTTTGGAAGGTCATAGTTATCACACAGCTGCGAATCAAAGTCGCAGAGGTGAGAAGAAGGCAGAGAATTTATCAGAAGTTCGTTTGCGCGTGGCGCAAAAAAGTTAATTTGCTTTTTCTGCTAAAAACAATTCCATTTCTCCTTTCCCTTTTAACATCACATTTCCTTTAGACTCATATTGAAATCCATTGTCAATTAGCGATTTCGTTGCGTGCGTAACCGTTACTTTCATTGGTGTTCCGTTACTTTCAACACGCGCGGCAATGTTTACATTGTCTCCAAGAATATCGTAGATGAAACGTGATTTTCCAACAATTCCGGCAATGATTTCTCCGCTGTGAATACCAATTCTGCAGGTCCATGCTTGCTTCGAAACTGCGTTTCTTTTTTCAAGATATTCAATGAACTCATGAGCGATGGTAACCATTTCTTTCGCGTGACTGGCACTGTCTGAACCAATTCCAGTAGTAGCCATATAAGCGTCACCGATGGTCTTAATGCGCATGCCGTTGTTGCGTGAGCAAATCTCATCGAACTCGCTAAAGATTTCAGACAATTCTTCAATCAAAAATTCAGGAGTGAGGGTGGCAGTAATGGTGGTGAATCCAACGAAATCACAGAACAGAATACTCACATTCTTGTGAATCTCAGGTATGTGCTTTCCCTTTTGCATTAAATCAGAAATTACTCGTTCTGGAAGAAGAATACGTAAAAGCGATTCTGATTTTCTTCTTTCTGCTTGAAGTGCAATGTGGGTGCTTATGCGCGCCATTACAATGTCGGGATTGAAAGGCTTGATAATAAAATCTGCACCACCCACTTTGAATCCACGAGTCTCATCAGCTACTTCATTCAGTGCTGTTAAAAAGATAACTGGAATTTTCTGTGTGAAAGGATTGCCCTTCAACTTTTCGCAGGCGGTAAAACCGTCCATTTCGGGCATAACAATGTCCAAAAGTATAAGGTCGGGTTGTTGCTCTTGCTGGGCAATTTCTAAGGCTTTTTCGCCGCTCTTGGCGATTTTCACTCGGTAGTGATCTTTCAATAATGCTGAAAGGACCTGAAGATTTTCTACCGAATCGTCTACGGCTAAGATTAAAGGCTTTTGTTCTGCGTTCTCCACTTGAAGTTCGATTGATTATTTCTTTAAGATTTCTAAAGCTGCGTCGAATTCAAATTCGTTCAGCGCTTTTTGGATGCTGGTTAGTTTCGATTTCATTTCTTCATTTAACGTGAATTTCGAAATCATCTCTTCACAAAGTTCTCCTGCTTGCATGTCATTGTCTTCAATGGCTTTTGCAAGACTGTCAAGTCGTTCATTCAATTCGGCCTCAGAAACTTCTTCCGTAGCCTCTGAAACCCTTACGTTTGCTTTTATGAATTTTTCTATAATCGGAAGTTGTTTTTCGAGCTTCGTGAAAACAGCAATGGTCTTTTGAAGATGAGTGCTGTTCAAGGTTGGATTGGCTTCTTGCGAAACGGTTTTCAGTTCGCTTGAAACCGGATGAGCCAATTCGTAAAGTTCTGTAACACCTATGTTTCCTGCTACTCCAGCAATGGTGTGTAACAATGCCGCCAGTTCGGGAACATTTTTTTCCATCACCATCTTTTGCGCTTTCGCAGTAACTCCAGTGTAATTGTCGACGAATGTTTTCAATAATTTGAAATACAAATCTTGTTTGCCAGCAACACGCTTCAATCCGTTTACGACATCTACACCTTCAATTTGGAAAGGAGCATCGCCATCGGCAGTTGCGTTTTGCTCGGCGAAATTGGCTGCGGATTTCGCGGTGTCTTCCCCTTTGATGTATTTGATGAGCGCGTTGTAGAGAATGTGCGGATCAATAGGCTTCGTGATGTGATCGTTCATTCCCGCCGATAAACTTTTTTCGCGTTCGCCTTTCATGGCGTGTGCGGTCATAGCTAGAATGGGTAGTTTGT
>JBDLUS010000170.1:0-3378 GCA_039805165.1 Bacteroidota bacterium
CTGAGCGCGTTGGGCGTTCTGGACGTGAAGATCCTCCACGTGTTGGACGGTCGGGACGTGCAGAGCTTGGGCGTTCAGGACGCTCCGATCTCGACGAACTCGAGCGTTCAGGACGTGCTCCTCTTTCAGGACGTTCCGATTTTGATGAACCCGAACGAGCTGGACGGCCGGTACGAGAACTGTTTGGTTTTGAGTTGCGCATAATGAATTATTAATGCAAAAATAAAGGGACACCTTCAAATTGAGGTGTCCCTTTTTTAATTGGGCGAAAATTATTTTTTCTTCTTTCCTTCTGGTGCTTTGTCTGCAGTTGCAGCAGCGATAGAAGCACGAGTTGCCTGAACTGCAACAACAGCAGCAGCTTCAGCTTCCAATACTTTACAACCAGGAAGAGAAATCTCACGAACACGAATCATATCACCAATTTTCAAATGAGTGATATCAAGCATGATTTCGTTTGGAAGTTCTTCAGGCTTTCCGAATACACGAACCTTACGGTAGTTGATCGCTAAACGACCACCCGCTTTCACACCTTCAGAGTTACCAGTTACACGAACAGGTAAAGCTGTTTTAACTTCTTTTCCAGGAACCAATTCCAATACATCCATGTGTACCACTTTGTCGGTTACAGGGTGACGTTGAATTTCTTGAATAAGACCGTGACGAACATTTCCGTTAATGTCGATTAACAATTCCAAGGTGTCTGAAGACGCCATGATTTTGTCCATTACTTTTTCGGTAATGCTAAAGTGTGTAGAAGATGCACCACCGTAGATAACGCCTGGGATTTCTCCTTTGCGACGTAATTCCGCAGCATTTTGTCTTCCTACGCTCTCGCGGAGAGAGCCGCTCAATGAAAATTGCTTCATGTTATTTGATTTTAAGAGATAATAAATTTCGAACTGATACTTTTGTTTTCAATCAGGTTTTGAAGAACACTTGCGAATAATTCGGAAATGTCTAACACCGTGATTTTATCTTTTGGCTTTCCATCTTTCAACGGAACGCTATTGGTCACAATTAATTCCTTCAACACAGAATCTTGAATACGCTCGTAAGCAGGACCGCTCATGATTGCATGTGTGCACATAGCGCGAACGCTTAATGCTCCGTGCTCCATCATCATTTCAGCTGCCTTGCACAATGTGCCTGCTGTATCTACCATGTCATCTACAATAATGACATCTTTTCCTTTCACATCACCAATAACGGTCATGCTTTCAATTTGATTAGCGGCCTTGCGTTGCTTGTAGCAGATAGCAAGATCACAGCCCAATATTTTCGCATAAGCGCTTGCACGTTTTGTTCCTCCGGTATCAGGCGCTGCAATAACCAAGTTGGTCATGTTTTTCGACTGAAGGAAAGGAATCATGATTGTGCTTGCGTACAAGTGATCCACTGGAACCTCGAAGAATCCTTGAATTTGCTCTGCGTGAAGATCCATGGTAATTACACGGTCAACACCAGCAGCAGTAAGTAGGTTAGCAACAAGCTTCGCCCCTATTGGAACACGCGGCTTGTCTTTTCTGTCTTGTCTGGCCAATCCGAAGTATGGCATAACAGCAACAATACGCTTAGCGGACGCGCGTTTCGCGGCGTCTATCAAGAGTAAAAGTTCCATTAAGTTATCTTGGGGTGGGAAGGTAGACTGAACGATAATAACATCTTTTCCACGCACGGTTTCTTCAATAGACGGAGCAAACTCACCGTCGCTAAAGCGCTGAAACAAAACGTTTCCGAGCTCAGTTCCAAAAGAATGTGCAATGCCTTCGCCTAAGTATTTAGACGCCGAACCAGAAAGAATTTTAACCATGTCGTTCATAACCGTACCCTAAAAAGGAGTGCAAAGATAGTTAATTTATTGAGAATGACAAGGGGAGAGAGAAGAATTCAGCGTTTTGCAGCTGGTCAATAAAGCTTGTCAAAAAAAGGAAACCAAGAGCGTTTCAAAACTTTTCCTAACAAATGGAACCAAAATAATATCCCAACCGGGACAATGATAAACGAGATTTTATTGAACTGCCATGCAGCTTCAAAATCAAAGTGAATAAGATGCATAACTCCTCTTGTCAAACCACATCCCAAACACTCGACGTTCAAAAACACTTTTGAAGGGCAAATAGATTTCCCGTTATCGAAATAATCGGCTGGCAATAGGAATAACAAAAAAGGCCCGAGGATGCATATCATCCTCAGGCCGAATCTGGAGCAAATCAAACTTTTACTTTTTGCCAAAAATATTTACTAAAGCATGTATTAATCCTGGAATAACACACAACAATGTCAAGATTAAGTTCGCTGTAACCTTTTTAGTCCAACTTCCTTCATGTAAGTACATTGCAATGGTAGTTCCAAATGGCACCAATAATATCAAAAGAACATATACCCATGATTCAGGCTCGCCGCCATTTTGATTTTTAGCAGAAGAAGATTCAACCGAAGCAACAGCTGACTCGCGAGAAACTAAAGCAGAAACTTCTTGCTTCAATTCTTTTACCGCTTGCTTTACTTCTTGCTTTGAAAGCTTAGAAGATTTTTCAACTACCACTGCTTCCTGAACAGAAACGTTAAGAGAAGGGGGCGACTCAACATTTGTAACAGTTGAGGCTAATGCTTCATTTTCCACCGCCACTGTATTCTCAACTTGAGCTGTTTGCTCATGAGATACCGCATCAGTTTTTGTTTGAGCTTCGTGGTTTCCTTTCCATTCAATGTACAAACCGGGTTGATAAACGCGTTGTTGGATTGAGCACGATGCTAAAAGCATTGTCATTGCCGTTAAGGCGAAGAAGAGATTTCTTTTCATTTAATTGTTGTTTTTAGTTTGAATTAATCCAATTGAACTGTTGTGCATCCTTCGGTTACGGTTACAGATCCCGACCAAGAAAATGCTCCGTCTGATGCCGTGTAATTATAGGTTCCCTCATCGAGTCCATTGAAAACCGCACAACCAGAAGTTCCACATGATGGCGCACTGCCATACTCTGAAGTAATGTTAGAAGTTACCCCGTCAACAGAAACAACGGTTATGTCGTAACCACTTCCTGTTTGTTGCCAAAAAGTAACGTCTCCTGTCTTGTTTTTACCGCATCCGGCAAGCGAAACTGTAACAACTGCTACAACCGCAAATAATAGATTTCTTTTCATAAAGGTGTTTTTTAAAGTTGTACAATAATACAACTCCAATTGAATTGACCAAACATTTGTTGTAAAAAAAAACAACCCGTTGTGTTTTATAACAACACCTTAACATGGCACTAAGGCAATTTTGCTGCATGAGTAAAGGGTATTCCGTAGAACAAGAGTTCCTCTCCAAAGTCGGAGAAAAAGTGAAGCTTTACCGAACAAAAAAGCAATTGACCCTGCAAGAATTCGGGG
>JBDLUS010000171.1:0-6942 GCA_039805165.1 Bacteroidota bacterium
AGTATCCAAAGAACTCTTCTATCCTAACAGCAGAGGTTAACATTTACATTGAAGATAAAGACTATCAAAAGGCACACGACGTATTGATTGCTCTGGCAGAGGCTGATCCAAAGAACGAAAGCGTTTTATTCGTACTGGGTGTGACTTACGAAAAGAATAACAATCCAGTTGAAGCAGAGAAGGTATATAACAAAGCGTTGGAATTGAACCCAACATACTTCGATGCACATTACAACTTGGCTGTAATGTTTTACAATCAAGGGGTAGAGAAGTTCAAAGTGTGTGACGCTATTCCTCCGAGAGAAACTGCACGCTACGATGCTTGTAAAGCGGAAACAAAGAGTGTTTTCGCGAAAGCAGCAGAGCACTTTAAAGTTTGTTACGATCAAGATCCAACACAAGCTTCTTTGAAGAAAGTACTTCAAGAATGTTACAGAAAATCAGGTCAACCTGAAAAGGCAACTGAATTGAAATAAGATAATATTTCATGTTAAAAAAAGGGGAGCGAAAGCTCCCTTTTTTAGTTTTCAACATTTCGAAAACGAGAGCAATTCAACCTTCAATTTGCGTAAAACAATTGACATGTATACTTGGTCGAAATTAATGACGCACTCGCTGCGAAAAATAGAACGAAACGAAACGAACGACGTCGTGTCTTTTCCAACCGGAATTGATTTGTGGGACAAGAATGGTGGAATTCGTTCGCAAGAAATTTCGTTGTTGGTTGCGCATAAACATTCGGGAAGTACGAGCATGGCCCTTCAAATTGCATTGAAGAACGTCGATTTAGGAACTCCAGTGCTTTATGTGAGCTCAGATATTTCTCCTGAGTTGTTCATGTACAAGATCATGCTTCAGCGCGCGAAAGAATCAATCCCATCTTTTCATGAAGTGACGCACGATGCTATGTATTGGGATTCACTTTGTCTGAAGTATCTGGAGGATTTACATTCATGTCCGCTTTATTTTCAAGAATTCAAAGAACCCCAGCTGAACATTGCTATGGAAGGGATTTTGAAATTCAGAGAGAAACACCCGCGTGGACTTATTATCATTGACAAACTGAAATACAATTATTCCGACGGGAAAATATCACCGGAGTTGTTGAAGATTTTCTTGAAAGGAATTAATGATGACATTACCGGAACAGAGAGAGGTGTGCTTATTGTGACAAGCACGGCATGTGACATGATTGATTTTTCGTACGGAAAATTCCCATCACTGTTGAGTATTTTCAATTGGCATATTTTAAATCAATATTTCAAGCGCGTGTTTATGTTACGCAAGGACATTAATGCTTGGATGAATACCGATTATTTCAGTCCTGATTTTCTCTTCGCTTCAGGAGTGGCTATTACAGCCGACTCTAGAGTGCGCGATGAAGAAGACTTGGTGTATTACCATTCTTCGCATTACCAGTTTTATTGTAAGACCAGTCCTGTGGTAAGACCACTCGATGAAGACGACTTAGATAGTCCGTTTTAATGCACTCGAATTTTCTCGCCAATCTGAAGAGTCTTCGTTGGCTTGAAATTGTTGAGCTTACAAATTTTAGCAACAGTCGTGTGATGCTTAATGGCTATTCCCGAGAGTGTGTCTCCTGATTTAACCTTGTGATATTTCTGAAGAGGATTGTCAAGCACTTCCGTTGAGGAGTGCTTAGGCCCAGGAACAATAAGTTTTTGTCCGATGCGAATAACACTTGATTCATGAATGTTATTTTCTCGACAAAGTGTTTTTACAGAGGTGTGTTCCTTTTCAGCAATCGAAGAAAGAGTTTCTCCGGATTTAACAACATGAATGTGTGTCTGCAGTTCAACTGGAAGTTTCTCGTCGCGAACTTCCATCATTTCTTTTTGAGCAGAATCGTCTTCTTTCTGCACGTCTGCAATGCGTTGAACTTCTTTTGTTTTTAGAATAGATTCAGTCATACAAGGGCAAATACGCGCTCTTGTCAACGAATCTGTTTTGAATTCATCAAATGGTTTGAACTTTAAGATTTCAGATTTAACATGCGGATAACCTTTGAAAGCACCATCTGTATTCTGTTCCCAATACTTAAGAGCCTGTTGGTTATTTAATCCACAAAATTGCATAAGCGTAAATGCGCTCAGCATACCACTTTGGTGCCAACCGTTCCAACAATGAATATAGAGCGGCTCTTTTTTCTCTGAATGAATGAGTGCATCTACTTCTTCAAAAAAAGTAAATACAACATCGCGATTTAAATCAGGCTGACAACTGTAATTGAATCCAAGATCGAATAGCGAGTCCAAAACAGGTTCTGGATAGTCTGTGCCGAAGTTCTTAGAATAAAGATATATAGCACCACCAAAACCTGCTTTGCGCAAGTTGTCAATTCCCCAAGAGGGCAGTGGGTGGGAGTTGTAAGTCTTAGGCTCGTTTTCTTTTCGATAAAAATTATTTGATCCTCCGCGATAGAGAATGTTGTGTAAAACAACGCGCATGTTGCGAACCCCTAATAAATTATCTGGGCCAAAGCCTTTGTTGTTCACCAATTTCGTTTGAACACTGTCAAGTCCAAACATATCTTTTTGGGCAGAGGCTGCGCCTCCAATCAAAAGGATTGAGCAAAGAAGAGTATACCGACGCACCAATTTCAACATACATCAAAAATACACAAAGTTGAGAAGAAGCTCATTCAATTAGAACAAGACTTCCTCACGACTTATTGTGCATATTCGAAGAGCTCTTTTGTAGAATAGCTGCTGTAGTAATTCAAGAAACGATTTTTCCAACCCACATTGTTAGTAGGCAAATGATGAAACAAGTCGCGGAAACCTTTGCATTGCTCTTTCATGTAAGAACGAAACGCAAACTGATCGTTTTCATTTAAGCTGGCGAATGCCAATAGGCAACGCAAGGTGGCTATGTTTAGGTTGTCGAATAAATGCCAGCGCGAAAGTGGTCCGTTCATGACATGCACTCTGCCGTCTTTCAAAAAGACAATCATGCAATCGCCGTTCTTACGCAGGTGAATCATTTTTCCAGGCTCGAATCCTAATCGCGAAGCGTGGCTCGCACTGAATCCTGCTTGTTGCGTGAATCCGTTGTTGTTAAAGATTTTCCACAACTTAGGTCCAGCTGTGAATAGAGGCAAGAAATCCGATGTGGTCTCGCTGAAGTAAGGGTTTTGTGTTTTCATGAGACAAATATTTTGCCTCAGGTTGTAATGTATTTACGAGGTGATTTTTGAAAGAAAATTAATTTTATTTGGACTTAGTGTAAAATTTACACTAAGTTAGCATTCAAGAAAATTATCATGAATAGTTCAGGAATAAAAAGAATAGCTGTTCTAACCAGTGGGGGTGATGCTCCGGGTATGAATGCTGCTATACGCGCGGTAGTTCGTGCATGCGCTTTTCACAATGTAGAAGTGGAAGGAATCTTTCAAGGCTACGCTGGATTAATTGCAGGTGACTTTAAACGTTTGAATGAACGTTCGGTTGCGCGCATCTTGGGTCGCGGCGGTACCATTTTGAAATCGTCGCGTTGCAAAGAATTTCATACCGTAGAAGGAAGAGCCAAAGCCATTGAGCAAATGAAGAAGCATCACATTGATGCCTTAATTACAATTGGTGGAAATGGAACGTTCACGGGAGCGCATATTCTATCGCAGGAGTCGGGTATTCCGGTAATGGGAATTCCAGGAAGTATTGATAACGATATTTATGGAACAGATCACTGCATCGGATTCGATACTGCAACGAACACTGTTGTGGATGCGGTAGATAAGATTCGTGATACAGCGACTTCGCACAACCGAATTTTCTTCGTGGAAGTAATGGGAAGAAACAGCGGGTTTATCGCTTTGAAAGCGGGCATTGCTGCAGGTGCCATTGCCATTGTTCTTCCTGAAGACGAAATGACTTCAGAAGAGTTAATGCAGATTCTTCGCGCAAGTGAAGACAGCGGTAAGTCAAGTTCAATCGTAATCGTTGCCGAAGGAGCAAAGAGTGGAAGTGCATACGAATTGGCAAATAAAGTAGCGGCTGAAAATCCAGATTACGACACGCGTGTTTCTGTGTTGGGTCATCTTCAACGTGGCGGAGCGCCAAGTTGCTACGACCGTGTAATCTCTTCGCGCATGGGTGTTGCGGCTGTCGAAGGATTACTTCAAGGAAGAAAGGATGTGATGGTTGGATTAGTCAACGACAGAGAAACATATACGTCGTTGGAAGAAGCTATCACACGCAGCAATCTTCCGAATAGAGATGAATTGCGCATAGCGCGCATCTTGGCGATATAATTTTTGAATTAGAATAATAACAAAATACAAAATGAAAAAAGTAGCTATCAACGGATTTGGACGAATTGGTCGTATGTGCTTTCGTCATACACTTACAGACAGCAACATTGAAGTTGTGGCTGTAAACGACTTAACAGATGTAAACACACTTGCTCACTTGTTGAAATACGACAGTATTCATGGAAGAGTGAATGCTGAGGTTTCTGCTGAAGGAGATTACTTAGTTGTTAACGGAAAAAAGATACGTGTATACGCGGAAAAAGATCCTTCAAATTTGCCATGGGGTGAATTGAATGTAGATGTTGTGATAGAGAGCACGGGATTTTTCACTGACGATGTTAGCGCTGGAAAGCACATCACGGCAGGTGCTAAGAAAGTTGTAATCTCAGCTCCTGCGTCAGGAAATGTGAAGACAATCGTGCTTGGTGTGAACGACGATACGCTTACTTCGGAGGATCTAATTGTTTCGAATGCATCATGCACCACAAACTGCTTGGCTCCAATTGCGAAAGTATTGAACGATTCTTTCGGTATTGAAAAAGGATATATCACCACGGTTCACGCTTACACCGCTGACCAACGCTTGCAAGACGCTCCTCACAAGGATTTACGCAGAGCTCGTGCTGCGGCATTAAGCATGGTGCCGACAAGCACAGGTGCTGCTAAGGCAGTGGGATTGGTTCTTCCGGAATTAAAAGGAAAATTAGATGGGGTAGCCGTGCGCGTCCCAACACCAGACGGATCATTAACAGACCTGGTGGCTATCTTGAAGAGAGATGTAACCAAAGATGAAGTAAATGCTGCAATGAAAGCCGCGGCTGAAGGTCCAATGAAAGGAATACTTGAGTATTGTGTAGATCCAATCGTAAGTATTGATGTTGTTGGAAATCCTGCGAGTAGTGTTTTCGATGCCGACCTAACATCAGCAAATGGAAACTTGGTAAAAGTTATGTCTTGGTACGATAACGAAGCTGGATATAGCAAGCGTGTAATTGACTTGCTTCATAAAATGTAATTGAAGATAATTGATAGTTGAAACAATAGTAAATAAAGATAAATGATACTTATAGCTGATAGCGGGTCCACTAAATGTGATTGGGCCCTAATTGACGAGAAAGGATCTCGATTGGGAAATTTTGAAACCATGGGGTTAAATCCATATTTTCACAACGAAAAGGTTGTAGAAGGTGCAATAAGAGGAAATGTTCCTTTGGCATTGTATGCAGACAAAATTTCTCATGTTTATTTTTACGGGGCGGGAAGCAGCACAGCCATTATGTGTGCGATTATTGAGCGTGGACTTCGTGCGGTATTTCCAAAAGCGGAGCTTTTAATAGAGCACGACTTGCTCGGAAGCGCTTATTCAACTTATGACGGAGAGCCTTGTATTTCTTGTATTCTAGGAACTGGAAGTAACTCTTGTTTCTTCGATGGCAAAGACATTCATGAATCAGTTCCTTCGTTGGCTTATATTCTAGGCGATGAGGCAAGTGGTTCTTACTTCGGTAAAATTCTTTTACGCGAATATTTTTATAAGAAACTTCCAGTAGAAATTGCGGAAGCGTTTGAAAATAGTTTTCCATTGAGTAAAGACGAATTCATTTCGAAAATTTACAGAGAACCGAACGCCAATGTTTACCTCGCAAGTTTCACTCGATTTATCGGAAACTTCGCTCACCATCCGCATGTTATCAATTGGGTCGTAAACGGAATGCGTGAGTTCTTGGATATTCATGTGAAGTCCTTTGAAAATTGGGACAAAGTTCCTGTTCACTTTGTAGGATCTATTTCGCACTATTTCAAACATTGTTTGGAAGAAGCTTGTCGTTTGGAAGGTGTTCGTTTAGGTAACATCATTAAAAAGCCAATCGACGGTTTGGTGAACTACCACGTTAAATACGTATTCCACCACGCAGAATGAAAGGAGCCATTTTCGATTTAGACGGAGTTCTTGTTGACACCGCGAAATATCATTATCAAGCCTGGAAGCGATTAGCGAATTCCGTGGGTGTTGAATTTTCATTGGATGACAACGAGCATCTGAAAGGAGTGAGCCGCTCGGAATCTTTGGAAATTATTCTAAAGAAAGGAAACATTGAAAAGTCGGCAGAGGAGAAGCAGTCGCTCATGGATGTAAAGAACGAGTGGTATTTGGAATTAGCTGCTGAGATGAATCCCGATGAAGCCTTACCTGGTGCCATTCCATTTTTGGAATCGTGCAAGGAGAGAGGAATTAAAATAGCTCTGGGGTCTTCTTCGAAGAACGCGCCAATGATTTTAGATCGTTTAGGAATTACACATTTGTTCGATGCTATTGTAGATGGAAACGTGGTTTCTAAATCGAAACCCGATCCAACGGTATTCCTTACAGCAGCTGAGCAGTTAGGATTAACCCCCAGCGAATGCATCGTTTTCGAAGATGCCATTTCAGGCGTGCAGGCCGCTAAAACAGGAGGGTTCTATTGTGTGGGTATCGGAACAAAAGAAGTTCTTCCACTTGCCGATGAGATTGCGACTACACTCGGAGAGTATAGTGTGAGATAAATTCAATCCCAATACATGTGCTGATAATCGTGCATGTTCGGTTGACTCCAATCGCCGTGACCGTTGAAGAACTCAATGTCACCATCGTCGTATAGGGTGAAGATTTTGGATGTTCCGTATGTGTTTAG
>JBDLUS010000172.1:0-13880 GCA_039805165.1 Bacteroidota bacterium
CGCAGGCAGATCAAGCAAATGCTTAATCAATTGTCTTTCTGTTTCGTGCAGTTCACCGGTATAATTCAATGCGCTTAACTCTCCTTCAACCTTTCTTAAGATGGCTTGCGTGCGGACATAACCGTATTGAATAAACGGACCCGTGTTACCATTAAAGTCGATACTTTCCTTCGGATCGAACAACATGTTTTTCTTCGGGTCTACGCGAAGCAAGAAATACTTCAACGCACTCATTCCAATAATGTGATGAAGATGATCCTTTTCTTCGTCTGACATTCCTTCCAACTTACCTTGTTCCTCTGCCACTTCTTTCGCTACTTGCTTCATCTCGGCCATGATATCATCTGCGTCCACAACAGTGCCCTCACGACTTTTCATTTTACCTTCTGGAAGTTCAACCATACCGTAGCTCAAGTGGAAACATTTTTCCGCCTGCTCTAGTCCTAACTTCTTCAATATTTTAAATAAAACTTTGAAGTGATAGTCTTGCTCATTTCCAACAGTATAAACCAATGAAGAAGCATCGGGATAATCACGGAAACGCAACATAGCTGTCCCAATGTCTTGTGTGATGTACATTGCTGTACCGTCCTTTCTTAAAACTACCTTCTCATCTAATCCTTCACCCGTTAAATCTATCCAGATACTTCCATCTTCCTTTTTGAAAAACACACCGTTTTCCAATCCTTTCATCACCTCGTCTCTTCCTAAAATGTAGGTATCACTTTCGTAATATAACTTATCGAAATCCACGCCCATGGTTTTGTAGGTAACATCAAAACCGTCGTACACCCAACCGTTCATTTTCGACCAGAGGGCAATTGTATCGGCATCTTTATTCTCCCATTTCAACAGCATTTCACGGGCACCTATTGCAATTGGCGCTTGCGCCTCTGCGTCTTCCTTTGATAACCCAGAAGCAATAAGATCAGCTATCTGGCCTTTGAATCTCTTGTCGTATTCAACGTAATACTTTCCAACCAACTTATCTCCCTTCATTCCAGATGATTCAGGGGACTCGTTCAACCCAGACTCCATCCAGGCAATCATGCTTTTGCAGATGTGAATTCCTCTATCGTTGATCACTTGCACTTTCGTAACCGAATGACCATTCGCCTTGAAAATTTCAGAAACGGAATAGCCTAAGAAAATATTTCTTAAGTGTCCGAGGTGCAATGGCTTATTTGTGTTTGGTGAAGCGTACTCCACCATAACTCTTGGCTTTGAATTCGATTCAGCTAGTCCAAAGTTTTCAAGTTGTGTTACATTCTGAAATTGATTTCCCCAAAAAGCATCATTGAAATGAAGATTCAAAAATCCTTTCACCACATTGAATCTTTCGATTGAAGGAATTTCTTTCTGCAGACCCTCGCCTATTTCTTGTCCAACCGTCTCTGGTGATTTGCCTAATTTCTTCACCCACGGAAAAGTCACAACGGTTAAATCACCTTCAAATTCTTTTCGTGTTTTTTGTATTTGAATTTCACTGTCTGAAACTTCCATTTGGAAGTTATTTTGAAAGACATTCTTCAAGGCTGAATGAAGCAATTGATAAGCGGTAGCGACGTTTTTCATACGGAAAACAAAAGTACATTGTTTTTATGGAGCGCCCTAAAAAAAAAGCCACTCGCTTGAGTGGCTTTTCTTTGTAAGCGGTGATGATTATTATTTTTTCTCAAATTTTGCATAGCGCGTCTTGAACTTGTCAATACGACCTGCAGTATCTACTAATTGCATCTTACCAGTGTAGAATGGGTGAGAAGCAGATGTAATCTCTAATTTGATTACAGGATATTCGTTTCCATCTTCCCACATGATGGTTTCTTTTGAATTACAAGTGCTCTTTCCTAAGAAAGCATGCTCGTTAGACATATCTTTGAAAACTACCAAACGGTAAGATTCTGGGTGTATTCCTGTTTTCATATTCTGTATTCTTTGTTAAAACGAGTGCAAATATACATGAATTTTCTAAAAATACAAGTCCTGTTTCACATTCCTCTGTTTATAAGTCGAAAAACCGAGTTCAAGACAGGGCAAATGCCGTTATATGTTTGTTGTGTCTAAGAACGCTTAGAGATTGTGAATATACGTGCTACGCACATTACAATATTTAAGTATACTGCCGAGTAACAACGGTTACCAGTAGTTTTGGTTAATTAGAATTTGTTTAGGTAATTAGTCTGAAAATCCCTCGTTCGCGAGGGTTTTTCGTTTTGTCTATCTTCGTGCAATGAGTTGGGCTGGATTAAAAAAAGGATTCGATATGTATTTACGCTTGGAAAAATCCTTGTCGGAAGCCACTCGATCGGCCTATTTGAAAGATGTGACCAAACTCGAAAACTTCACTGAGCAAATTGCAGTTGGCTCGATTACACATGAGACCATTACAGCGTTTCTAAAATTCCTTCACGAATTGGGTTTGGAGGCCACCTCGCAAGCGCGAATTATTTCCGGACTTAAAGGATTCTTTTCGTATTTGATTTTGGAAAAGGTTATTTCAATAGACCCCATGGAATTTATTGAAATGCCTCGAACATCTCGGAAACTGCCCGACGTATTAAGCATTGACGAAGTTGTTTCAATTATTGAGCATTGCGATTTAAGTAAACCTGAAGGAACGAGAAACAGAGCAATTTTAGAAACTTTATACAGCTGCGGACTTCGCGTAAGCGAACTTACTGAACTAAAGATCTCTCAGATGCGCACGAGTGATCAGCTTCTTCGAATAGTTGGAAAAGGAAATAAGGAACGTTTTGTTCCGATTGGTGAAGAGGCCACGAAGTGGATTCAACATTACTTCGAGCACATGCGCAATCATATGAAACTTGCGGCCGGACATGAGGACTTTGTTTTTTTAAATCGAAGAGGAAAGAAATTAAGTCGTATGTACATCTTCACCATTATCCGTGAGAACTGCATTGCTCTTGGTATTCAGAAGCAAGTGAGTCCTCATACATTCCGTCACTCATTTGCCACTCATTTGGTTGAAGCTGGGGCCGATTTACGGGCTGTTCAAGAAATGCTTGGTCATTCCAGTATTACAACAACTGAAATCTACACACATATTGACCGATCACGATTGAAAGAGGAAATTCAATTGTTCCATCCGCGCTACGGAAAAGAATAAAGATTCCAAGAGTTTTACTTTTTTTTTAATTCCTTAACACACTAATAATCATTGATTAGACAAATTGGGTTGTTATCTTTGAACACCCAATTATTTATGAAAAAGCTACTTATTCTTACCTTGTTTGCTGTTATTCAAACTTTCTTGTTTGCTCAAAGTTTAATCGTGACCTCATCAGACAGTGTGGTTTGTCCCGGAGAAAGCGCGACACTCACTGCATCTGCTGATTTGCCCAACCGTGTTATAAATTTTCCACGAACAGCGAACCAAGCAATTATTCTGAATAATGTACAACAGCAAACAATTGGTA
Organism: Bacteroidota bacterium; assembly: GCA_039805165.1. Classification (GTDB taxonomy): domain Bacteria; phylum Bacteroidota; class Bacteroidia; order Flavobacteriales_D; family Sanyastnellaceae; genus CAIZGX01. The sequence continues at coordinate 3,438 of JBDLUS010000172.1, forward strand.
CCTTTAGCTACGAATTCTGGTTCAACACCTCCGACTCAATTGTCTTACTTCCCGAGCATGTCGATGGTATTGGTATTTACGATGGACAAACCGGACAAAACTACGCCGTATATCCACAGAGCATATTCAGTTCTACACAGCGCAGATCATCGGGTATTTCTGTAGGTGTGAATGGCATTTCTGTCATGGAACAAAGTCACCAATTCTCTGCATCAAGACTTACTTATGCTGCCAACCTAAGCGGATGGCATCACTGTGCTGTTGTTTACACTTCAAACGATTTCGAATTATTCATAGATGGTGTTTCAGTTGGAACAAGATTGAACGGAACTAACTATGCAAACAACAATTTCGGGGTTCCTTTGACAGTAGCATTGCGTCCAACCATTGGTAATGCATACCCAGCGCTTGGTGGTGTAGATGCTGACCCGAATGATGGATATCTCGGACAGCTTGATGAATTTCGTGTTTGGAAAATTGCATTAACAGCGGCTGAAGTTAGTGCGATTTATAATCGCAAGCTCATTTCCAACAATATGCAAAACATAGTTGTACACATGCCCTTCGATATGGGCACCCAAGCCAACTTTAGCACAATAACTTCTAGTCCCGCAATTACAATTGCAGCGCCAGGCGCTACATCTGGCGTGACTTTTCCTTCGGTAGATATTCCACAGGTCGGAACATTTGCCGGAACGAGTTTACCAGCTGCTGTTTACAATCCTTTTGTAGTTGGTTATGTATGGAACGACGGAACAATAGGAAATACGCTTATTGTTTCTCCATCTGCAGCCTCAACAACTTACACATGCACTGCAACGGCAGGAACTTCTAATGCATCTGGATCAATCTCCATTGCCGTTTCAAATCCTATCGCAACCATTTCAACAACAAACCCACTTGTTTTTTGCGCTGACACTTCAGCTGTATTAACGGCTAATTTAGGCACTTCCTATCTTTGGAATACGGGGGATACGACTTCATTCATCGCGGTTGACACCACAGGAATTTATTCAGTTACGGTGACGAACACAGACAATTGCATTGCCAATTCAGAAGGGACTTCAATAACCGTGAATCCCCTTCCAAACCCTATAATTATGCCTTTGTCGGCTACAACATTTTGTGAAGGTGAAAGCGTAGTTTTATCGAGCAGCCTAGATTCACTTTACTTCTGGAACACCAATTCAACCGACAGCATTTTGGTTGTGAGCGCTGCAGGTGATTACACCGTTACACTAACCAATTCATTCAATTGCTCCGCGACTTCAGATACCGTGACCGTGGTTGTGAATCCAAACCCTGTGGCAACTATTGTTGCCAACGGGCCAGTTTCATTTTGCGCAGGTAACGAAGTTCAATTGACTTCAACAAGCGATATTCCTACTTGGTCAACGGGATCTAACGACACGACGATTACAGTGATTCAGACTGAAATGATTGAACTGTTGGTTACAAATGAATTTGGTTGTACCGATACCGATTCATTAGGCATAACTGTTTTTGAACTGCCTATCGTTACTGCCGCAGCGGACACCTCGGCATGTATTTCGAATGGCCCATTCGCATTGAACGCTGCACCCGCTCAAGGAACTTGGACTGGCTTAAACGTTTCCAACAACCAATTCAGTCCTTCAACCGAAGGAACATTCGGTTTTCAATATTCATTTACAGATGGAAATGGATGCACCAACATTGACTCAACATACTTCACCGTAGCTATTCCACTTCAAATGACAGCTGGACCGGATGTTTCTGTGTGTATGCCAAGTGATATGATAGACCTTGCGGCTAGTGCATCTCCTGTTGGGGGTCTTTGGAGCGGGTTCGGAGTAACTGCTGAAGGCACGGTGATTCCAATTCTTTCTGGAAGTTATGCTTACACCTATTCCTTCCAAGATCTTTGCGCGACAACGGACACTGTTTATGTAAATTCATACGATGCTCCTGCTCCGCCTGTAATTGGCGGTGAATTGTTCATCTGTAAAAACGTTCCTTCTCCCCTTTGGTCGAATTATGTAGGTGGAAATGTGTGGACCACCAGCGACCCTTCAGATACCATTTACATTATTGATGCTGGAACTTACGGAGTAACCTATACCGATAATAACGGTTGCTCGTCATTCTCTGAAGTTGTTGTTCAACAATATCCTGAACCGCAAATACCGGCTATTTCAGGAGAACCGAATGCTGTTTACAACAACACGTATTCATACGCTGTTGCTTCACTTCCTGACTACACTTACAATTGGATTGTGACTGGAGGAACAATTGTATCTGGACAAGGAACGAATGTGATTGAAGTTATTTGGGATCAGTTTATAACAGGTGTCGGTGAAATACAAATGACTTGGGCAAATGCTTATGGCTGTGAAAGCACCCAGTTTTATGGTGTGAGTGTAGATGTTTCTGTTCAAGAAATAATCGCTTCCAACCTACGCATTTATCCTAATCCAACCCGCGACGTGGTGAACATCCAATGGGATTTCATGAATGAAAACACTTACCTCTCAGTGTACGACAACGCCGGAAAACTTCTTTCCTCAGTTAAACTGAACAACCAATCGTTGCAACAAGTGGATTTAAGCAGATACGAAAACGGCGTTTATCAATTGCGATTAAGCAATGAAAACGCCGTTATAATGAAAGCAATAGTGGTAACGCGTTAATTACGCGTTACGACCTACTGCATTTAAATCTTCGAATGCTTGCTTCAAACGAGCAACAAATTCCTTTTCTCCTTCGCGCAACCAAACGCGTGGATCGTAGAACTTCTTGTTTGGCTTATCGTCTCCATCTGGATTACCAATTTGGTTTTGCAAATAAGCTGCTTTGCCTGACATATAATTGCGAATTCCCACCATGTATGCCCATTGCATATCGGTATCGATATTCATCTTCACAGCACCGTAAGAGATTGCTTCGCGAATTTCTTCGCGAGAAGAACCGCTTCCACCGTGGAATACAAAATTCACTGGCTTCGCACCGGTGTTAAATTTACTTTGAATGTATTCTTGCGAGTTGTTCAAGATAATTGGAGAAAGTTTTACGTTTCCTGGCTTGTAGACACCGTGCACATTTCCAAATGCTGCTGCTACGGTGAAGCGATTCGAAACTGTATTCATGTGTTCGTAAGCGTATGCTACTTCTTCCGGCTGAGTGTATAGTTTGCTGCTGTCTACATCGCTATTATCGACACCATCTTCTTCCCCACCTGTTACTCCCAATTCAATCTCAAGGGTTACTCCCATCTGAGTCATCTTCTTGAAATACTCAACGCTCAATTCGATGTTTTCATGAAGAGGCTCTTCAGAAAAATCAAGCATGTGTGAGCTGAACAAAGAACGACCTGTTCTTTCGAAATGTTCCATACCGTGTTGAAGCATTCCGTCCATCCAAGGAAGTAAATTCTTCGCGCAATGGTCTGTGTGCATGATTACCGGTACACCGTATGCCTTAGCCATCAAATGAACGTGCTGTGCACCGCTCACAGATCCTAAAACAGCAGCTTCCTGATTCTTATTGTCAAGTCCTTTACCAGCATAGAAGGCTCCACCTCCGTTGCTGAATTGAACAACGACTGGCGAATTCAAATCGCGTGCAGTTTCAAGAACTGCATTTACGCTATTGGTTGAAATAACATTTACTGCTGGCAACGCATAGCCATGAGCTTTAGCATCGTTCAACACCTCGGTAACTTCGTCACCGGATAATACGCCTGGTTTGAATTTCATAAATATAAATTGAAGTTGTAAATCTAATGCTCTTGTTCGAATTTCACAAATAGCGAAACTCTGTCAGAGCTGCGTGGTAAAGGTAAGGTGGTTCGAACCGCCTGCCACGTGATAAATACTTCTTCCGAAGCTCAATTGAAACTTCTTGAAGTTGATAGTAGTTCCTAATGAAAGTCCTGCCGTTGCTGGTCTATTTGGAATGGAAAGTTCCTTCCGTTGTCGATAATTGTACCCCAATCCGATGCGCACGTTGCTTCCTAAGATAATCTCGGTGCCGACAACAATGTGTCTCATCAGTTGATCTCCAAATTCCCAAGTACGATCTTCAATTGGCAAGCCCGTAAGCGGATCTACGATAACTGTTGCATTCGGATCGGTGTATTTCACATTCCACTTCTGCACGTTTTCGTAGGCGATGTGGAATAAAAAAGGAGCGTTCTTAGGTCGTTTGCTTATGGCTATTTGAAATTCCAAAGGAAGTTTTTCGCGTGAATTTTCTCGGTAGGTCACGAGTTGCATTCCTACATTTTTCAAAACGAAACTTGCTGCGAAATTTGTTCTTGGCTGATAGTAGGTAGCGGCAGCATCAATGGCAACACCAAATGAATAGTAGGTATCGAAGACGGAATAAAGATTCTTCAGATTGAGACCAACACGCCAAAGCGAATCAACCTTGTACGATGCACCCAGTGTTAGCGCATATTCGTTTGAAGAGAATGTACCTAGGTCATTGCCCAAACCGTCTAAGCGCGCACTTTCACCGTATCCGAAATATTGAAGTGTGCCCGCAAAGGCAAACTTACTTTTTGCGGGATGAAACCCGAAGGAGGTATATCCGAAATTCGACTGTCCGAAATAACGCACGTAACTCATAGCGAGTTTGCGGTTCATGAGCGAGTCTATTAAAGCTGGATTGATGGCTGCGGTGTTGATGTCGCTTGTACAGAGTGCGATGGCATTGCCGCCAATAGCGGCAACTCGAGCTGAGCCAAAAACATTGATTCCTGAAAAAACAGAGGTGCCTGCTTGCGCGAAGCTAGACAAAGTAGCTGCGCAGAATAGAAGGGTAACCAGGTGCTTTTTCATGATTCAGGCCTGCAAGTAACGAAATAGTTCTGAATATATTTCACAGCTTACTTTGCTTTTTCTTTGAGGAGGGCTTTGTCCAGCACTTCGTACATGTCTGTAACGAAATGAAATTTCAATCCTTTCAAATAGCGTTCGTCGATTTCATCGATGTCTTTGCGGTTCTTTTCGCAGAGAATAATTTCTTTGATTCCTGCGCGTTTCGCAGCGAGAATTTTCTCGCGCACCCCGCCTACTGGAAGGACTTTCCCTCGGAGTGTAATCTCTCCGGACATGGCGAGAAACTTCTTCACTTTTCGTTTTGTGAAGGCTGATGCAAGCGCCGTTAACATGGTAATTCCTGCACTTGGGCCGTCTTTTGGAACGGCGCCTTGAGGAACGTGAATATGCACATTCGTTTCATCGAAGACTTTCGCTTCCATGTCTAACAGGCTCGAATGTGCTTTTAAATATTCTAGCGCAAGTGTTGCGCTTTCTTTCATCACATCCCCCAAATTTCCAGTTAAAGTCAATCGACCTTTCCCTTGCGTTAAGCTTGATTCAATAAACAAAATATCTCCACCCGTTGGTGTCCAAGCTAATCCTGTAACTACTCCAGCAACATCATTATCAGCATAACGGTCTTTCTCGTAGCTGACACCTAACGCGTTTGAAACATCGTCTGTTGTAAGAGTCGTTTTGAACTTTTCTTTGAAAGCCATTTGCTTCGCGCGGTGACGCACCATCTTACCAATGCGCTTTTCTAAAGCACGCACACCACTTTCGTTGGTGTACGATTCAATCAGAAACGCCAACACTTCTTCAGTGAAGGCGATGTTCTTTTCGGTTAATCCGTTTTCGGTCAATTGCTTCGGCACCAAGTGGCGCTTCGCAATTTCTAATTTTTCCTCAAGGGTATATCCGTTTACTTCAATGATCTCTAAACGATCGCGAAGCGCAGGCTGTAGCGTGGAAAGAGAGTTACACGTTGCAACGAACATGACCTTCGAAAGGTCGTATTCCAGCTCTACGAAATTGTCGTAAAAAGCATGGTTCTGCTCTGGATCTAAGACTTCCAACATGGCAGAACTTGGATCGCCGTGAACCCCCTGCCCCATCTTGTCTATTTCATCTAAAACAAAAAGTGGATTGGAGGTTCCAACTTTTTTCAAGTTCTGAATAATGCGTCCAGGCATTGCACCTATGTACGTCTTGCGGTGTCCACGAATCTCCGCTTCATCGTGCAATCCGCCCAATGACATGCGTACGTACTTTCTTCCCAATGCTTCAGCAACACTCTTACCGAGAGAAGTCTTCCCTACACCTGGAGGTCCGTATAAACAGATGATTGGCGACTTCATGTCGCCTTTAATTTTCAAAACAGCTAAATGCTCTAAAATTCTCTCCTTCACTTTTTCTAATCCGAAATGATCGCGATCCAAAATTTCTTTGGCGTGAATCAGATCGAAGTTGTCTTCACTGGTTTCGTTCCAAGGAAGGTCTAACAACAATTCGAGGTAATTCGATTGAACGCTGTATTCAGCTGCTTGCGGATTCATGCGTTCGAGCTTAGCCAATTCTTTTTCGAATGCCAACTGAACATTCTCTGGCCACGACTTCAACTTCCCTTTTTCACGCTTAGCATCAATCTCTTCCTTCTGTGGATTGGCTCCTAATTCATCTTGAATTTGCTTGATCTGCTGGGTTAAGAAATATTCACGTTGTTGTTTCGATATATCAATGTGAACCTTCTTCTGAATCTCTTTCTTCATCTCGAGCATTTGCAAATCGTTGTGCAATTGCTCGAATACTTTCTTCGCTCTTTCCTCTAAATCTGCAATCTCTAACAATTCTTGCTTCTTCTCTACATCTGCCTTCATGTTCGAAGAAATGAAGTTCGTGAGGAAAGACAAACCGTTGATGTTCTTGATCGCCAAAGCTGCTTCGCTAGGGATATCCGGAGAGAGGTTGATGATATTTAAGGCGTGATCGCGAAGCGATTCAAACAAGGCTTGCTGCCCTTTGGTTCCGGCCTTCTTGTTGATTTCTTCGAAAGCGGTCACTTGCGCTTCAAAGTAGGGCTCTGTGTTTACCAAGCCTTGAATCGAGAAGCGCTTCTTTCCTTGAAGAATAACAGTTGTGCTTCCATCGGGCATGCGCAACATGCGAAGAATGGTGGCCTGTGTTCCAATGTGATGAAGGTCTTCGAACGATGGATCTTCCATGTCGGCATTGCGCTGAGCCACAACACCAATAGTCTTCGTTCCTGCGTTCGCATCTTGAATTAAGCGAATGCTGCGGTCTCTTCCAACTGTAATTGGAATTACCACGCCTGGAAATAGAACGGTGTTTCTAAGCGGCAGAATGGGCAACACTTCAGGTGTTTCCTCATTGGCCATATTGTCTTCGTCCTCTGCTGAAATCAGGGGAATATATTCGTGATTGTTTTCTTCGTCAGAAAAAAAATAGTGCTCTACTTCTTTATTCATACTCCTTAATTTTCAATGTCAATGCCACTAATTTTCCTCTGCCTTTATGACCGAGAAGCAGCGGTTATTTTAAATACATGCGCCAATACGGCTCTTTCAGCCGCTGACATTTCCTTGCCTCTGCGTTGCATCATGCGCTCCGCTGTTTGAATGGCCTTATCTAAATTGTGCTCCACTACGCCCGTTCCCCAAGTAAATGAAGGAACACATTTCGGCGGAAAGTCTCCCGCAAAAACATTTGCCGCAACGCCTATGTAGGTGCCGGTATTGAGCATGGTGTTAATTCCGAATTTCGCATGATCGCCTACAAGCGCGCCGCAAAAAGTAAGACCCGTGTTAATTTCATTTCGATCGACATCGTTTGAAATGGAAATCGTGCTGTAGTTATTCTTCAAGTTACTGCAATTCGAATCGGCTCCGAAATTCACCCAAGAACCAATGACCGCATTTCCTAAAAAACCGTCGTGACCTTTGTTACTGAACGGATGAAAAACAACGTTCGAAGTTTCTCCTCCTATTCTGCATTCTTCACCAAATGACGAAGGGCCATAGCACTTCGTTCCCATCTTCAACACCGCGTGCTTACCAATGTATAGCGGTCCACGCAACATACTTCCTTCCATCACCTCAGCGCCTTCATCAATAAAGATTGGTCCACTTTCAACATTCAAAACCGCATCGAAAACCTTCGCTGTTGAATGAATGAATAAGTTGGAAGACTCTCCTATGACTCTACAATATTGACTAGGCTTCGCTCCATCATTTTTATTTGCTAAAGCGAAATCCGCACGAAGTAAATAATCGTTTACTGAAAATATATCTGTTATTCCATTCAACCACATGGCCTCCACTGTCCAAGCGCGATGCTCGAAAGAATCCCAATTCATGTGCAAACCTTTCGCGGCAACGCAGACATTGTGAATGAAGAACGCTTCATTGGATTTCAAACTTTGAATCGCGACAATCGCTTCTTGGTTTGGAATGACACGTGCATTGATATATACCTTCTCTCCTGCTGGAATTACACCATAAAGGTCTTGAAGTGAATTTCTTGTTTGAATGAAAATAGAATCATTCTCGAAAAACAATTTCCATCGATCTTGAACGGAATACATTCCGGCAAACAAGTCGGCAATTGCCCGCGTGTGAGATAGCGGTAAGAATGAATTGACCAAGTGGTCTTCAAAAAGTACGATTTGCATATTCTTCAAATTTACGCGCTGCGTTTCAATTTCCAACTTGAAATTCCAACAGCAACAATAATCGTAAAGAAGAAATAACACGGAACCAAATAGCGCTGCTCAATGAATCCAAGCAGCCCGCCTAAAACCACGAACAACACCCATGAGGAAACAAGCCACCAGCGGCCTTTCCAATCTTTAAGAATTACCGGAATGAAGAGAATTAGCGCGAGCACATTCACCATGAGCAACAAGGCATATGATCCAACTTTCACTCCTTTTTGAATGATGTTCATTTGCGCGAAAGCTGGACCTGGAATATTATCAATTCGCACTGGCAATAAGAACTGCTTCATCAAACGAAAGCGATTCAAGACATAATAATCGGAAGGATGTTCATGCATATATGCCGACTTATACTTCCGAGCTCGTGAGACTATTTCATTCCCCAAACTGTCTTTCGAAGTTCCTTCCAATTCATAATAAAAGCGATGGTAATCTTCTTTCAAACTCTTCATTTCTTCAGCACCATAAGCCGTTGTGTAATGACGCTCATTCAAAGGTGAAGTTGTGCATCCGTCTTTCGCGATTAAATAATTCGAAGCAGAATTCGGAACCCAAGGCTGACAATCTTCTCCCCAAGCAATGACCAAATCGCGAATAGCTACTAACTCTTCAGGCATGTATCCGTAGCATGAAGAAAAGGAATCGACCATTGGAATGAATCGATTCGTCTTCGAATAGTTGTATGCCGTCCAACTTCCGAAAGCCAAGAACAACGGCATCCCGAAGAGGATCGAATATTTAAAGAAGTGTATTCGCTTCAACAAAAGAAAATAGAGAACCGGGATGAATAGCACGTGAATTTGTCGGAAGAAAATAGACCATGTCAAAAACAATGACGACCAAAAAACGAGTTTCCAATTCCATTCGTTTTTGAAACGAATGGCTAAATAAAACGCGAGAATTAAAAATGAATTTCCAAGGCTATCGGAGAGAAGCATCGGATCCCAAACAGCGATAAGCAAAGAAACTGCGTAGATACTTCCTGCTATATAATACGCCTTCTTATTCTGAGCTAGATGTCCGGCCAAACGAGCTACCCAGACAACACTGAGTATTCCAAAAACGAATTGAAGTATGATGACAAACTGATACGCCACAAAGGGATTGAAGACAGCGCTTACTCCTGAATAGATTGGGACCAAAGCCGGCATTCGACAGGCGCTTGTGTAGCCTTGACCTTGCGCCAAAGATTCTGCTGGATTGAAATATCCTGTTGTATCTCCGGCATGAACTGCAAGACCTTCGATGGGTCCCGATTGCCAATAAAATGAATACTGAAAAAAAAGATAGCCAAAGAGTAAGCACTTAAAAACAACCAAAGCGAAAAAGAAATTTCTTTCTTCTCTGTTCGAAAGTGGAATGCCTAATCTTGAATTAAACATGCTTTGAAATGTTTGATGACATAATCCATTTCATCTTGCGACATAGGCACATACAACGGAAGCACTATGCTGCGATCAGCGGCATCTTCAGAGACAGGCAGTGAAATATCCCCACCTCTGTTTTTGTAGGCCGTTTCGCGGTGAGAAGTCATGATGCCTCTTCGGGTTGAAATACCCAAGTCGAGCATTTTCTGCATAATGTCGTTTCTAGAAACTGGACAAGTCGGTTTTATATAAACTGAAAAAGATTGCCAATTGGTGAAATCGTTTTCGCTATCGAAAGGCAAACGTATGCATTCGATGTCTTTCAACTCATTCAAATAGAACTGTGCAATTTCTCTTCTTCGCTCAACAATTGAATCTAATTTTTCCAATTGACGTATACCTACTGCCGCCTGAATATCAGTCATGCGGTAGTTGTATCCAACTTCAAGATGATCTTCTACAATAACCTTATCGCTAAGGTGACGCACGCGATCGTTCACGTTCATTCCATGCTGACGTAGACGTTTCAAACGTTCAGCAT
>JBDLUS010000173.1:0-4927 GCA_039805165.1 Bacteroidota bacterium
TTTATTGGCTCCGCCAAAGATGTTGCACAAGATGCGGAGCAAGATTCTGCGAAAGATGCTTCGCAAGATTCTGCGAAAAAGCTGACTTCATTAGGAAGAGAAGGATCAGACTTTTCCGCGGCGATATTCGCTTATTTGTTGAATGCCGAATCGGTAACCATTTGGAAAGATGTTCCCGGTTTATTGAATGCAGATCCGAAGTGCTTCATGCCCACACAACTTCTCAAAGAGATTTCATTTCGCGAAGCAGTAGAGTTAGCGTATTACGGCGCAAGTGTGATTCACCCAAGAACCATTAAACCGCTTCAAAACAAAAACATTCCGCTGTACATTAAGTCATTCTTAAATCCGGGTGCAGAGGGAACTCGAATAGTAGAGAAAGCCAATTCCGAATTGGAAGTGGCATCTTACATTTTGAAACAAAACCAAACCTTAGTTTCTATTTCAACAAAAGATTTCAGTTTTGTGGTGGAAGACAACCTTACGTTCATCTTCAACACCTTTGCTAGCTTAGGCATTCATGTGCACATGATGGAAAACTCTGCATTGAACTTTTCGGTGTGTATTCCTTCCGATAAAAATAAATTAAAGGCACTCATTGAACAGTTGAGCGACTTTCATGTTAGATACAACGACCACGTCTCCATCTTAACCATTCGTCACCCTAAGCCAATGGTTATGCAACAGCTCCTTCAATACAAAGAAGTTTTGCTGGAACAACGAAACCGAACAACCGTTCGGTTTGTGATACGCGGAACTTGGAATTTACCAGAACCTATTAAAGAATAAGAGCATGAAAATTTACACGAAGAAAGGCGACGACGGAAAGACAATGTTATTGGGCGGAACGCGACTTCCGAAACACCATATTCGCATTGCTGCCTATGGCGATATTGACGAATTGAATTCGTTCATTGGCCTTGTGTCGGATTTGCTTCCTTCACACAAAGAAACGCTTCGTGAAATTCAAAACAATCTTTTTGTAGTTGGAAGTCACTTCGCGACAGAGCCCGATCAAGCTGAAAAGATTCAACTTCCTGCTCTTCCGGAAAACGCGTCTGAAAATCTTGAAAAGGAAATAGATCGTATGACTGCCATGCTTCCTGAATTGAAGCACTTTATTCTTCCAGGTGGACATGCTATCGTGTCACACATTCACATTGCACGAACGGTTTGTAGAAGAACCGAACGCACTGCGACTGCTCTTGCAGAGCTTTCGACGGTGAATCCGATTTTCATTCAATATTTGAATAGATTGTCTGATTATCTCTTCACGCTTTCACGCGCAGCAGCGCATGAGTTAGGTGCAGAAGAAAACAAATGGGTTCCGAAAAAATAATTAGAAGTTCTGCTCAGAGACCAACTTACCGTCTTTGAATAAACTTTGCTTCACCAATTTCCCCGCTTCGTTGTAATCGAGAAACACGCCGTTCTCTTTACCTCTGGTGTAGTACTGATTGCTTTTCAATTTTCCATTCGGATAATAATACTTCCAAGAACCATCTTCTATGGAGCGTTTGTAAAAGCCTTCCCACTCTAAATTTCCATTCGAATAATAAACCTCTTCCTTCACTATTTCTCCGGTTGTATTCTTAATGTAAACAACCACATAAGGTTTTCCATTCGGATGCTTCCGAGCGACATCACGCGTGGTGTTTTCCAACTGCGCGAACGCACACTTTCCACCTAAAATAAACACAAGGGAGAGTAAGAAAATTTTAAAAGAAGTTCTCATACTTAATTGAAATCGGTGTAGAGTAAATATTTTTTTCGAATGATCTTGTAAGCTTCCAAATCTTTTTGCCACGAACCACGAATTTCTTCCTCAGAAACTCCATCGATAATCTGGTTTCGCAATTCCGTGGTTCCCGCTAATTTATCGAAAAAATTCGGCGATGTAAAGAACTTCTCTTTGTTCGGATAACTGTTGTACATGCTCTTTAACCAAGACAGGTTCAGTTGTGTTGGACGCTTCTCAAAATTTACTCGAATACCTTTACAGAGTTGATTTTCGAAGGGCGGATTGGAAGACACTCCGGGTATTTCTTTCGGCGTGAAAGATGTATCACCGCTCTTGCAATTCGGGAATCCGAATTGCTGAAACGGAAGATTTGTTCCGCGACCAATGCTAATGCATGTTCCTTCAAACCAACATAAACTTGGATACGCATAGATGGAAGTGATGTTGGGTAAGTTTGGAGACGGTTTAATGGGTAATTCGAAATATGAATTGTGTGTATATTGACTGCAAGGAATAACAGTGAGTTCGCAAGATTTTCCAACAGTTAACCAGCCCTCGCCAATAATCATTCTTGCCATTTCACCTAACGTACATCCGTGCACAACCGGTATAGGTAGTTGTCCAACAAAAGAATACAATTTTTTCTCGGTCATTACCGGCCCGTCTACGTAATAACCGTTCGGATTGGGTCTATCTAAAACAATAACTTCTTTGTTGCTGATTGCTGCGGCTTCCATTACCTCTTGCATGGTTGCCAAAAAAGTATAGAACCGAACACCCACATCTTGAATATCGAAAACAATTACATCTACATTGGCGAGCATTTCAGGAGTTGGTCTCACATGACTTCCGTATAAAGAAATAATTGGAAGCTTCGTTTTTTTGTCGGTGCCGTCGTTTACATGATCACCATTTCCGGCTTCACCACGAAATCCGTGCTCAGGTGCAAAAATCTTCACCACCTCTATTCCACTTGAAAGAAGCGTATCTACCAGATGAACATTTCCAATAACACTGGTTTGATTAGCCACTACCGCAACACGTCTATTCTTCAACAAACCAAAATAGGCTTGAGTTTGTGAGGCACCGGAATTTTGAGCAAAAGCAAAGCATGCGTTCAGCGCAAAAAGAAAACTCAAAAACAAATGAATTCTGTTGTGTTTCATGGGCACACAAATTTTGCTCATTCTTAACTAAAATCGAACCGAAATAAATGAAGTTAGTAACTTTCCAATGTCGAAGTCCTAACTTTGAGCCCCAATGAAATCTTTTAAGCTAGCATCCTTCTTGGCTTTTCGCATGCTTCGCGCGCGAGACAACGGGCGTATTTCGAAGCCTATTGTTCGCATTGCCATGTGGGGAGTAGCGATTGGCATTGCGCTCATGATACTTTCTCTCGCAGTGGTGAAAGGATTTCAATCGGAGGTACGACAAAAAGTAATTGGATTCGGAGGACATTTTCAAGTTGTTTCTAACGGAGACAATGCAGCTCAGGAATCGGTTCCGTTGCTGTATGATCAGAAGTTAATTGAAGACATAAAGCAGATTCCAGGAATTAAAAACGTCAGTGTTTATGCGCAAAAGCCAGCCATTGTTGAGTCGAAGGCCGGATTGTCTGGAGTGATTGCAAAAGGAATTGAAGCGCAGTACGACACCACTTTTTTACACAGCGTTCTTACCCAAGGAAGGGTTATGAAGCTGACTTACGAAGCAGACACTCTTCCTGATGCTGAAATTGTTTTATCTGAATATATCGCCAATCGCCTCGCACTGCAATTGGGACAGAAGATGAGTTTGTATATCGTGAACAGTGAAGACGATATTCAACAACAAAATTTTACACTCGTTGGTACTTACAAAACAGAATTGGAAGAGTACGATGAAAAGTTCATTTTCGTGCATCTAGCTTATTTGCAACAGTTCGGAGGATGGGGACTTCAAGGACAAATAATCGTAGATACCGCAAGCGTTCCGCTGCTTACATTCATTTCACCTGTAGGATTTGGAAACGGTGGTGAATTTGAACAACACTGGCTCGACGGGACTCCGGCAAAAGATCCTATCTATTATTTGGACCTAATAGACACAACGTTTGGTTTAATTACGACTGCTCCGTTTCAAATACCAGATACCACCTACGTTCATTTGACTTTTCCTCCGCATGGTGAAAATGAATTCGTAACTCCTCGATGGACCTACTCGAAACTCCGCGGTAGTGAAGTGAATTACATTGGTGGATATGAAGTTCAGGTTGAAAATTACGAGGCACTTGAAAAAGTAAGAGACCCTTTGTGGGAGGCTGTGCCCTATGATTTATTCGTGATACCCTTAACCGATCGCAATCCCGAAATTTTCGCTTGGTTGGAAATGCTCGACGTGAATGTGGTCATTATTGTCGTGCTTATGGTGGTGCTTTCCATTGTGAACATGACCTCGGCGTTGCTCATTCTAATTTTGGAAAGACAATCGTTTATTGGGACATTAAAATCCATGGGATTGCCGAATCCAATTTTGTTGCGTGTCTTCCTTTGGCACGCGGCACACATTATAGGAAAAGGAGTTATCATTGGAAACGTTTTAGGAATTGGCATTGCGCTTTTCCAGAAATACACAGGCGTATTCAAGCTTGACCCAGCGAACTACTACGTATCTGAAATTCCCATTCTCATGAACCCCATGGAGATTATCATTTTGAATGCACTCACCCTTTGCGTGTGCGTGTTAGCCATGATTCTTCCATCTTTGTATGTTTCTACTTTCCGTCCGGCAGAGTCGATTCGGAAAAATTAAACCTCCTAACCTACCTTCGCAGCATGAAGTATTACGAAAACATTCTTGGTACCATTGGAAATACGCCTATGGTGAAATTAAATACCATAGTGAAAGACATTCCAGCACTTGTGTTGGCCAAAGTGGAAACTTTCAATCCAGGTAACTCCATTAAAGACCGCATGGCTTTGAAGATGATTGAAGATGCTGAAAAAGATGGAAGATTGAAACCAGGGGGAACCATTATTGAAGGAACTTCTGGTAATACCGGAATGGGATTGGCCATAGCGGCTATCATGAAAGGATACAAGTGCATTTTCACAAGTACCGATAAGCAGAGTAAAGAAAAGTTCGATGCGCTTCGTGCGCTAGGTGCAGAAGTAATTGTTTGTCCAACAGATGTAGACCCGGAAGATC
>JBDLUS010000174.1:0-3104 GCA_039805165.1 Bacteroidota bacterium
AGATGTTTTGAGGATTGGCTAATGTTGAATTTGGAATTTCCGGGCTCCCGAAATCCCAAACGTAAGTTGCGAAGTTGCTGTTCGCACCAACGGCTTGAAAATCGAAACTATTGGTTGAAAGACATTGTGTATTTTGGGCAGGAAATGAAGGGATGAGATTTCCTTGAATTTCTATGGTGTTCGTTGTGGTGTCGGGACAGTTAAACTCGGAGTAGGCGACGAGTTGAATGGTATAACTTCCCGTATCTGGAAAAGAAAATTGAGGTTCGAAGTCGTCTGAATAATCGCCGTTGAAGACCGTGTTGAATTCCCACCAATAATCTGTTGCATTCAGCGAAGTGTTGTCGAAGACGTAAGTCAATCCATCGCAAAAAGTTGTTTGATTGGGAATGTCGGCGACAGGATCTGGCGGATTTACAATCGTAATCGTAGTGTCTTGCGAGCAACCGTTATCGGCGGTCCCGATAAGTGTTATGGTATGAACAGCTTCATTCGAATCGAAAATAATTCCTTGTGGATGAACCACGTCAGAACTAGAAGGAATGGAATTCGCACCGAAGTCCCAAAGTAGAGTTCCGTTGTTCGCCACGAATGTTGCAGATCCTAGGAAGTCATACGTGTCTAATTGATTCACACAGGCGTAATCTTCAATGGTAATGATTGGGTCTATTTCAGGATATACCGTGTACGTTGCAGTAGCGGTATCTGAACACGACCAACCGGGATTCGCTACAAGTGTGATGGTATATGTTCCAGGTTCAGGGTATGTGAAAGACGGATTCTCTTCTGTGCTTACATCTGTATTTTCGAAGGGCACTCCGAAATCCCAAGCCCAAAAACTTGAGTTCACACTTTGATTCGTGAGGCTAATATCAAGTCCGTTACAAATTGAAGTTTGAGCCGGAACACTCGCAAGAATGGATTGATCGCAGAGTGTGACATTGAATTGAAAGGTTCTTTTTGTTGTTGAAATGTACACTCCGTTTCTGTATTCTTCCGCACAAACCGTTATGGTGTATTGCCCGACTTGCGTTGCAGTTCCGCTGATGAGTCCAGTTGTTGGATTAATGCCCATTACAGGGCTACTGGTAATTGGATAAGTAGGAGAGAAGCCGGGACCGTAGGTTAGATTTGGATAAGGCGGTTCGTTCGGCGGGGTTGGCATTGGAGCGAACTGGTCTGAAAACAGATACGGCGCACAGAAGGAGTAAACAATAACATCGCCATCTGGATCAACAGCGGAATGATCAAACGTAAATGAGGCGTCTTTGCACAAGGCAGGCGGAGGGAAGTTTGTGAATCTAGGACTAGAGTTGTACCCAACGGCGAGTTCGCTTGTCCCTGGAACATGGGCTACGTAAGAAACTCCTTGCGATTGCGGAGTGGTCAGATTATCAATACTGGGCTGAAAGCAACAACGTTGATGAACAATATTATATCCACCCAGGGTAGGAGGTAAATTCACACTGCCCGTGTAAATGGCCTGCTCCACGCAGATATCAGGAGGAAGCACGAAGCACGGATTGTTGAGCGTTACGGGTATGTTGGTGACGTTCGTGCTAATGAGGTTGATCGAAAGCTCATCGAACAATATGTTATTACTCGTAAATATTCCAATGGAAACAGCATCGTCGAAATCGGTACCATTCACATTGGCAGGTCCGCAATCTCGGAAGATTTTAAGCGTGACCGTGTAGTTGTTTCCTGTAGTGTGCGTGTAATAAATTTCGCCACCAATTAAGTGGGAGGCTTTCGATGAAAAAGAAAGTGCAAACAAGGCAAACAAAAGCAAAAACCGAAAGGGCTTGATTAAAGGAGAGTATTTGAATTCTTGTTTCATTGAATGCTTGAACGAATATAAAACCCTTTTAAGGGCGAAAAGGTTGTCTTGAATGCTAAAAAGATTAATTATCGCATTCCTGTTCTAAATTTGAAACGATGGAAAACTTGTCACATGTGAATGAAAAGGGAAACGCGGCTATGGTCGATGTTTCTGATAAGGTAGATACATTGCGCAGAGCAACTGCCCAGGCAGAGATTGTTTTTCCCGATAATTTGAATGTGTTGTTTCAAAACAACGAGTACAATTCGCCGAAGGGACCGGTGTTTCAAACCGCTCGTATCGCAGGAATTCAAGGGGTGAAGCAGGCATCGAGTTTAATTCCGCTTTGCCATCCGCTTCCCATTACAGGAATTGATATTCAAATTGAAAAAACAGAGAGTGGTGCTCGCGTGGTTTGTTCGGTGAAAACATTTGGAAAAACCGGAGTAGAGATGGAAGCGCTAACAGGGGCTTCAGTTGCAGCTCTTACGATATACGACATGTGTAAGGCCATGAGCTTCGACATGGAAATTGGAGCGGTGAAGTTGTTGGAAAAGTCAGGAGGTAAATCGACATACATTTCCAAGTCATGAACCTTCAATCCAAATCAAATTGGCACTCACGCGAATTGGCGCTATATGGCACCAACTGCGAAGAGATTAGAAATTGGGTGAGTTTTTTTCAGTTGGAAGGGAATCAGCGATTGGCTTATGTAGATGCTTCACACGCGGAAGGGAATTCAGATTCTTCAAACGGAATAACCACACACGAAAATCACTTTGTTCTTCAAGAAGAAACAGGACTCGATCAAACGGTTCTTCAGGAATTCGATGGAGCGTTAGTCAATGGCAATCACCATGCGGCTTCCAACCAAATCATTTTTGTTAATCTTGAAAAAGAAAAGAGTTTAGTAAAGCGAAGCGCAGAACTAACCAATGTGCTAGCCGTTGTACTTCCGAATGGAATGACAGAGGTTCCAGCTTTTGTTAAACCTTTCCTTCAACCCGAAACTAAAATTTTCATGTTGAAGGAAGACGTGCTTGAGTTCGTTTCAGCCTTCTTTGAAGTTGCGCCTCTGAAAGCCTTGGTTTTATTGGGTGGAAAGAGTAGTCGTATGGGTGAAGAGAAGGGACTTATTCAATACCATGAAAAAACTCAAGCAGAGCATTTGGTTTCCTTGTTGGAAGAAATAGGGTTGGAAGTTTTTCTTTCCGTTCGTGAAGAGCAGAAAGAGAATTATTCTTTTTTGAATCGTCCATTCATCACTGATCAACTGCAAGGT
>JBDLUS010000175.1:0-4172 GCA_039805165.1 Bacteroidota bacterium
GTTGAAGATTTGTTAAGCAAGTTTTCAAGTCTTGAAAAAGAATTGGATGCGTTGAAGCACGAAAAGGCCATGCAAATGAAATCGGTGTTGAAGGAAAA
This sequence comes from Bacteroidota bacterium, assembly GCA_039805165.1. Lineage (GTDB taxonomy): Bacteria > Bacteroidota > Bacteroidia > Flavobacteriales_D > Sanyastnellaceae > CAIZGX01. The sequence goes on from JBDLUS010000175.1 coordinate 99, forward strand.
ATTCACCGAGAAAAACGGAATGAATGTCTTAATTGATCAAGTAGATTTGGACGCGAATGCGATAAAGGATATTTGTTTCCAGTTGAAATCAGAAATTCCGAATGCCTTCATTTTATTGGCGAACGTCTCTGCAGGTAAACCAACCATCTCATTGGCATTAAGCGATTCATTGGTGAATGAAAAGAAATGGAACGCTGGTCAGCTCGTTCGTGAATGGGCGAAGGCCATTAAAGGTGGCGGCGGCGGACAGCCTTTCTTCGCAACCGCAGGAGGAAGCGATGAAACGGGATTACCTGCGGCATTGCAATTGGCAAATGATTTTATATTAAATTAGCCCTAATTACTAATAACTAGAAAAATGAAAAAATTATCAATTCTATTTGCTGCATTTGCAGTGGTTTTTTTGGCATCTTGTGGAAAATATGAAGACGGTCCAGGGCTTTCTCTTCGTTCGAAGAAAGCACGTTTAACAGGTACTTGGGTTGTTGAATCGGCTATTCAAGGTTCTACTGACATTACTGGAGATATCACCAACGGTGGATCTGTAGAATTAACATTCGATAAAGACGGCGTATTCACTTATGCATATGACTACGTTATTTTCGGAGTTCCTGCAAGCGGTTCAGTAACTGGAACATGGGATTTTTCAGATGATAAGACTTCTATTGTAGTTACAAACGGAAGCGGTGACTCTGATTCTTCAAAGATCTTACGCTTAACAAGCAGTGAATTGTGGTTAGAAGAACCAGACGGAAGTGGTGGAACTTATGAAGTTCACTACGCTTCGAAATAATCATTTTGAATCATTAAATGAAAAGACCTCTTCGGAGGTCTTTTTTTATTTCTGTTAATTCAGGAATTTTAATCTATCATGTATTCTTTGAAGTGATAATATTATAATTTTTTGTGATCGTAATTCGGCCCCCACTGACTTAATAAAAATCACTAGTTGTTATATTTGAAACAATAAACTAAAAACCATGAAAAGATCCTTGTTATTATTTACTGCTTTTGCAATGCTTTTCTTGGTTTCTTGCGGAAAGTATGAAGACGGGCCAGATTTTACATTGCGTTCAAAGACGGCTAGAATTGCGGGTTCTTGGACATTGGAAAAGTATATGGTGGATGGAGTTGATTTGACCTCACAAGTCACGGCAGCGGACTTAGCCATATCATTTAAATACGACAAGGATGGTTCTTATTCTGAAGTGACATATCTTTCTGGTCAAGTTGCGTCAACGAATTCTGGCACTTGGAAATTCAGCCTGGACAAAGAGAATCTTGTCGTAGCCTATACGAATGGGACGGTATACGCACAGAAAATACTTCGATTAACGAATTCGGAGCTTTGGCTTCAAGAGACTTATGGTGGAGATGTTACTGAAACTCATTTCAGAGCAGAATAGTCTTTTTTCACTTCTTCTTTACAAACGCAGCGCGTGAAAGCGGAACATACGATTCCTTTTCACCCAATTGAACTTGTTTATCGCCTTCAATAATTCGGTGTGAATAATGCGCCAATTGCCCCGTTTCAACACAAATGGCGTGAACCTTCGTCACATATTCCGCAATCGCTAATAAATGCGGCATAGGTCCGAATGGCTTGCCTGTGTAATCCATATCCAATCCCGCCACAATAACACGAACACCCATGTTGGCCAATTGATTGCACACTTCCGGTAACCCATCGTCGAAGAATTGTGCTTCATCAATTCCAATCACTTCTGCAGTAGAAGCAAGCAATAATATTTGAGAGGAATGTTCAACAGGAGTAGAGCGAATGCTAGTCCCCACATGACTCACCACTTCTTCTTCACTGTAACGAATATCAAATTTCGGTTTGAAAATTTCAACGTTCATCTTTGCGAATTCGGCACGCTTTAATCGACGAATTAATTCTTCTGTTTTTCCAGAAAACATAGACCCGCAAACGACTTCAATCCAGCCGGCGCTTCTTCCTCTATTTACGGTGTTTTCTAAAAACATGGGAATCAAAGATACAATTCTTCGAAAGATGTTTCACAAGATGTATTACAAGATGTTACACAAGATTTTTCAAAAGATGCCTTCGGCAAGCAGTAACTAGCGAAGCTTCTTTCGCAGAATCTTACGAAGTATCTTGTGAAGCATCTAACGCTTAAGTGCGAATCTCTGATTTAGACTTCTTCCTGTTAAGGGTCAACGCGTACTGAATCATAAACCCTCTTGGCGCCTCGGGCTTTGCCGGACGAATGGTAACAAAGGCATTTGTGATATTCGTAATTTGAAGAGTGAAGCGATGACCGTTCTTGATATATCCACCACGAATATCAATGATCGCTGAAGGTCCGCTGAAGTCTTTTCTGAATTGTGCCAAACCGGGAACAAAGATTTCGAAAATGGAATCTACTTTTTCCATGTAGCTGTATGCGCGAATACCTGCTCCAATGGTGAATCCTTCCGGAGATTGTGCGTCAATGTTGAACTTACCCATGTGGCGATAACGATACTTCAAGATAGGTGTTCCTGCTCCGCGTTCGTCGGTTGCGAAAGATTGAATCGCATATTTTACATAAGGTGCGAATGATTTTAATTCCGGAGAAATGTTCATGTCAATCGGACAGATATACGTGTAACCTCCGTTCAAATTCACTTTCCACTTGCCAATGTAACTGTCGCCATTTATTGAAAGTTCAACACCTCCAATTTGCGCGTCGGTAATATTTATACTCTTGAATCCAAATCCGAAAAGCGGGTCAGAAGGAGCGCCCCACTGATCAAACGAAAACTCCAATAAGTTTTTATATCGTGTAAGGAAAAATGCTGCGTCGGCAGATGCATCCCATTCACCAATTTTTATCTTTTGCTTCATACCAATTTCAGCGCCCCAGCCTTGTTCTGGACGAAGATCTGGATTTGGATAAATGCGAATGATATCGAGATTGGTATTCACGAAACGCTCTGCTGGAGAGGGAAAGCGAAACCCTTGTCCGATAGAAGCGCGAAGAAAAGTGTTCTTTCCTGCTTCATAGTTGATACCCGCTCTTCCTACAGGAATCGAGCGGACAACCATTTGATCTAAACGGAACATTTCCATACGAGCACCTGCACTGAATTGAAATTTCTTCCAAGGTTGATCGAACTGAATGTAAGTTCCTGCGAAATTTCCAGCATGTCTTCCGCCTAAACCACCATCGTCGAAAAAGAATTGCGTGCCGCTTAATCCGGTTACCAATGTCCCTTTCGATTTCGTGCTGTGTTGAAACTGGTATTCGCTGCTGATGAGATTTGTGGCAGGATACCAATCTTTTCCTCCAACTTGCAAAGTGTAATAATATCTTCCTCGAACAGTGTGCTTGTTCGCATTTTTATCGAAGGCCGTGAACCACGGATCAATGTTCGCCCAGAGGTCATTTAAGTTCAATAAAGTAGTTGTGCTGTAGGGCAAATAAGAATCGGCACCGGTTCCTTTCCACATAAAAAAGAATCCTTGTTTTTGATGCATGATGTTTCCATCGATACCCGCACTTCTTCTGCCGTTCTTCCAAATTTTTCTTGTGCGAAAAGAGATACGCTCGCGGTCTTCATATTCGCCATTCAGCCACCCCACGCTGCGCAAGACATTTCCACCTAAAACGAAATCAATTCCATTCTTTAAACGCTCTTTGTGTCGGAATTGCAATCCGCTCTGATAAGGAATGCGATTGCCTGTCCACCAAGCCATAGATGCATCGCGCGGTTTGTCGTAGGTAGTTCCAAACGTAGAGACAAATGTTTCAGGTTCTTTTCCCGGATAAGCGGTGCGAACATGAATAACACCGTTCAACGCAGCGCTTCCGTATTGTACAGACGACGCACCTTTCACGACTTCAATTTGCTCGGCCAATTCAAGCGGAACATAGTTCCATTTGATGTCGTTGCGATCTGCTGTGATCAAGGGCTGATTGTCTACGATAAGCAGCACGCGTGTTCCAGCACCGAAAGCATACCCGCTTCCTCCGCGAATACTCGCTTGCCCGTCAATAATGGTAAGACCAGGAAGTCGCTCTGCAGCTTTCGCCAAATCGGGAGTAATGCGCTGAATAAGTTCAGTGG
>JBDLUS010000176.1:0-13202 GCA_039805165.1 Bacteroidota bacterium
TCTTGAATTTCTTGCTTGCAACAAGTGCAGCATCTACGGTGTTAATTCCAAGTATATGTTGAATGTGCGCCTTCATGAAGTTACGCTCTTCAATGCTTCCCAATTCGTCAACCGTGCAGAATGCATAATCATCGGCGTCGGCTCTTCTTAAAACTTCTTTTCCTTCATCGCCTGAAATAAATTCTCCTTTTTCGTTGAGCAATTTCAGTGCGTTCCATTCTTTCGGATTGTGGCTAGCGGTTAAGATAATTCCTCCGTTCGCTTTGCTTTCCGTAACCGCCCATTCCACCGTTGGAGTAGTCGAAAGTCCAGCATCTATAACATGCACCCCCATTCCAACTAGCGTATTCATCACAAGATTTTGAAGCATCTCTCCGCTAATGCGCGCATCTCTTCCAACTACAATTGAAATACTTTGTTTGTTATTTCTATGTTGAAGAAATGCAGCGAATGCCGCTGTGAATTTCACCGTGTCGAGCGGAGTTAAATGTTCGCCAGGAACGGCGCCAATGGTTCCGCGAAATCCGGAAATAGATTTTATTAAGGTCATGTCTTTAGAATAACTTGTGCAAAGATACTTCACCGAAAGAGTTAAACTTCGTTCTTTGTGACATGAATCATTTGGCTCACTTGTACCTTTCTTCTGATAACGAAGAGGAAATGGTTGGACAGTTCATTGCAGACGCGGTGAAGGGCAATGATTTTAATTTGTATAGTCCGGAAATTCGCAAGGGAATTCTGCTTCATCGATGGGTCGATTCATTCACAGACACACACGATTTGGTGAAAGAACTTCGCGCAGCTTACCGTCCGAATTTAGGTTTGTACAGCGGCGTTTTAATTGATTTGGTATTCGATCATTACTTGGCAAAAGATTTTCAGATTCATGCTGGAAGGGAGTTGGAAGAATTTCAGCAATTCACCTTTGGTGTTTTGAATAAACACGAAGAATCATTTCCAGATAAAATGAAGAATTATTTCTTCCACATGAAAGACAAAGAATTCATGATGAAATACGCTCATCCTTTAGGAATGGCGGTCATTGTGCGTCAAATGGGAATTCGCATTCCTCGCGGTGAATCGTTGTTAGCCGCAGGAGATTTTTTTGAAGATTATGTGGAAATGGCCTCAGCATATTTCCCTACATTCTTCGAAGAGTTGAAGCGTGAGTTTGAGTTGAAGCGTTTAGCGCTTCTGCATGAAAATAAAATTGATTAAGTTTGTAAGTAACCCTTTCGCGATTCGCTCGCGGAAGAAACCTGAAATCATTGAAGAAATCTGTTTGGCGTGTTATCCTAGTTTCATTGGCTTTGCTTGGGGGCGTGGCTTTTATGTTTACGCTTCTTGCTCCGAAGAAAAAGTTAAAAGAGTTCGAACAAGACCCCAATTTGCCCGAATTGGTGAATGTTGATTTAGACAGTATTCGCGCGAGAGGAAAGCTTATTATTCTTACCGAGAATAGTTCTTCAACCTATTATTTATACAAGGAAGAACCGAAGGGATTCGACTACGAATTGGCAAAGCAATTTGCGAAATTTCTAAAAGTGAAATTGGAAGTTCGTGTCATTGAAAATTTAGACAGCATGTTCGCCATGCTTTATAGAGGAGAAGGCGACATCATTGCTTCAAACCTTACAGTGACGGAACAGCGAAAGAGATTCTTAGCATTTTCGCCACCGATTTATCAAACCAAACAAGTACTTGTTCAGCGCAGAGATACTTCAAACAAATTATTGGAAAACGGAATTGTCGTTCATGGAATGAATGAGCTCGATCGTCTGCCCATACACGTTCATGCTTATTCTTCTTTCTACAGAAAACTAGAAGAAATAACGAAGAGTTCAGGCATGAATCTTCAAGTGATTGAAGCCAGTGGAAAGGTAGGGACAGAGGAGTTGTTGCAAGAAGTTGCAAGCGGTGCGGTTCCAGCGACCATTACCGATAAGAGTTTGGCATTTTTAAGTTTTGAAGATTATCCGAATTTGGATATGTCGGTTGAGTTAAGCGAAGACGAAGACATCGCTTGGGCTGTTCGTCCGAATGCTTATTTGCTTCAAGAAAGATTAACTTCTTTTATAGCAGGAAAAGGCGGTGCTCGTTTCATTAGCAAGTTGTACCGGAGGTATTTTGGACGCGCTGAAGAGCATTGGTCGGGCGGAGTGCAGCGCTTCTTTTCAATGCCGCCCATTCAAGCGGGAGCCTTGTCACCATTTGACTCGCTCTATAAAGCACATGCGCCTATTGTGGGTTGGGATTGGCGCTTGTTGACAGCATTGAGTTTTGTTGAATCAGGATTTAATCCGAATGCAGAATCTTGGGCAGGCGCGCGCGGACTCATGCAGCTGATGCCGGCTACTTTGATGAAGTACGATGGAGATACGCTTTGTCCGCCCGATAACAACATTCAGTCGGGTGCGAAGTACTTGCACAACCTAGATAATTTCTGGAAGCAATACGTTCACAATCCCGATGAACGCGTGAAGTTTATTCTCGCCAGTTATAACTGTGGGCCAGGACATATTCTCGATGCCATGTGTATTGCTCGTCAAACGGGAAGAAACGATACACTCTGGGAGGGACATGTGGCAGACGCATTGATGCTTAAGGCGCAGAGGCAGTATTACGCCATGTCTTGTGTGAAGCACGGCTATTTGAATGGAGTGGGGCCAGTGAATTTTGTAAATAAAATTCTCGCCATTTTCGAACACTATAAAACAGCGTCGAAATGAAATTAAGTATGAAGATTTTATTGCTGGTTGTGTTGTTGGCTTCATGCAAGAAACCTTCGGATAATTATTCTTTGGAAGGAAAGACAACCGATGCTTCTTCGGGCGCTGTGCTACCATATGTCACGACAGTATTCGAACAGAAATCATTGGTGAACGGGGTATTCACGAATTATTTTCTTGAAGCGGCAAGCACAACTTCCGATGTAAATGGGAAGTACAAAATGGAATGGAAGAAAGAAAATTTAACGGAAGCTCGATTAATGGTTTCAAGAGAATTTTATTATTCGAAAGAAATTGCAATTGCGCCGGACGATCTGCGCAATGAAGTTAATCTTACTAAGAATGTTGCGCTCTGGCCAGAGTCCGCAGTCTTGGTTCATCTTCAAAATAATTCAGGTGCATCGCTTATTCAATTCAATTGGGTAGGCATAAATTTTAACTGCAATTGCTGCACGAGTGAAGTGAAGACATTTAGCAATCTTACGGATACTGTTTTTCAATGCAATGTTTACGGCGGGAAGTGGCTAAAATACAATTGCGCAATCTCATCGACTTCAGGCACCAGTTTTTTATTGGATAGCCTTTTCTGTCAGCCTTTTCAAACCAACAATTTAATTCTGAATTTGTAGGTGTTTTTGCGAATACATGACTAATTTCAAACCGAAAAATATTTAAACGAATGAAACGTATTTTAAGTCTTCTGACTATTGCCTTGTGCTTCATTTCATACTTGAACGCTCAAGTTGACTTGCCAAGGAATTTAACGCCTGCGGAAATTGAGCAAATTTCTCATGGTGATTTTTCAATAGTAAATTCAGACAGAGGAATTGAGTCACCACCGCCGTTTCAGAACATTCGTGCAATGGCAGAGTGGGAAGAGATTCAGTGTTTAACAATTTCATGGATTTCATATCCTTCAATTTTAAAGCAGATTGTTGCTGCTGCGCGTACCCAAACCTTGGTGGTTATTTTATCTGAAGACGTACAAGCAACACAGAATTATCTGTACAGCACGTCAGGAGGACCTGCGTTTACAAACATGGATAATGTAATTATTCTTCCAGCGAATTACGATTCGGTTTGGATGCGCGATTACGGCGCTAATCCGGCATATGCCAATGAAGTTGAAGATCTGTTTCTGGTGGATTGGATTTACAATCGTCCAACTCGTCCGAACGATAATTCTTCACCTCAGTACGTTGCCGATTATTTGGGATTGGATTTATACACAACAACCGCTGCTCCAGATGACTTGGTGAATACAGGTGGTAACTGGATGAGCGATGGCTTTGGAACAGCCATAGTTACAGAGCTTGTTTTAGAAGAGAACGCAGCAGGAAACCAGTATGGCGTAACCGCAAAAACAGAAGCCGAGATTGACGCAATCACTCAGAGTTATCTTGGTACCGACCGCTACATTAAAATGCCCGTTCTTCCATACGATGGTATTCATCACGTAGACATGCACATGAAATTAATTGATGAGCAAACCTTGTTGGTGGGCGAATATCCAAACGGAATTTCTGACGGTCCGCAAATCAATGCGAACATGGATTATGTGGTTTCGAACTTTATGAATAAGTGGGGTGAACCATACAAGACTATTCGTATACCAATGCCTCCAAGTGCTGCAGGCAATTGGCCGAGTTCAAATCCGCCTGCATCATACCGCACCTACACAAATGCAGTCTTCGTAAATAAGATGGTTATTCTTCCAATTTATCGTGAGCAATACGATACAACAGCATTGCGTATTTGGCAAGAAGCTTTACCTGGATATCAGATTGTGGGTATCGACTGTGATAATAACCCCGACAACATTATTGCTGCAAGTGGCGCAATACATTGCATAACACACAGCGTAGGCGTACAGAATCCATTGCTCATTAGTCACAATCCGCTTCAAGACACAGACAACACAACGACACCGTATTCAGTAATGGCGTATATGAATCACCGCGATGGAATAGCTGTAGGAAGATTGTATTGGAAGACTTCATTAACGGGAGCCTACAATTTAGTGGATATGACCAGTGTTGGAAGTAATAATTGGGAGGGATTTATTCCAGCTCAACCTGCTGGCACTCGCGTGTACTATTATGTGGAAGGAGAAGCTACAACTGGAAAGGTATTACAAAGACCAATGGCTGCGCCAGACGGTTACTGGAGTTTCGATGTGTTGAATGGAAACAGCATTAACGAAGAGGCTTTCAGTTTCTCGAGAATTTATCCGAATCCAGCAAGTGAAATTACTTGCGTTGAATTTAATGCCCGTGCTTCACAAAAAGCGCAAGCGTTTATTGTAGACATGCAAGGTCGTCGTGTAAAGGAAATATATTCAGGAGTGCTTTCACCAGAACAGTCAAAAGTATTTTTCAATGCGAGTGATTTAGTTTCAGGTGTATATGCTGTTCAATTAATCACAGACAAGGGCGCTTATCGTCTTCCATTTATTGTTAAATAATGTCAAGTAACAGAAGAAAGTTTTTAGGTCAGCTTGCTGCTACAGGCGCGTTGTTGGGGATGTCACCGGCTTTGTTTTCATTCAGTGAAAAGAAGAAAAAGCCAGCAGAGAAAGTACGCTATACGAAGGGGCTGGTTCTATCTACCTGGGATCATGGCATTGCGGCAAACGATGCCGCAATGGACGCATTAAAGAAAGGTGGGAATGCTTTGGACATGGCAGAGAAGGGTGTCTGGAAAACGGAATCAGATTTAACTAACTTAAGTGTTGGTCTCGGAGGATTGCCTGATAGAGAAGGAAGAACCACGCTTGATGCATGCATTATGGATTGGCAGCATAAGGTTGGGTCTGTGGCATTTGTTCAAGGCTTTGAACATCCTATTTCTATTGCTCGTGCGGTCTTGGAAAAGACTCCGCATGCCATGATTGTTGGAAAGGGTGCAGAGCAATTTGCTTTGGAACAAGGCTTCAAACACAGCGATTATGTGAATCCGGAAGCGAACAAGGCGTGGAAAGAATGGTTGAAGACTTCCGAATACAAGCCAATCATCAATGTTGAAAATCACGATACCATTGGCTTGCTAGCCATGGATTATGAAGGAAGAATTTCGGGAGCTTGCACCACAAGTGGACTTTCATACAAGATGCACGGAAGAGTAGGCGATAGCCCGATTATAGGAGCTGGGCTGTATATCGATAATGAAATCGGAGGCGCAACATGCACGGGTCTAGGTGAAACCGTTATTCGTTCATGCACTTCATTCTTAGTAGTGGAGTTAATGCGTCAAGGTGCTACGGCACAAGAAGCGTGTGAAGAAGCTATTGTGCGATTGAAATCGAACAATGCTTTCATGATCGATGAATTTCAAGTAGGTGTCTTGGCAGTAGATAAAGCCGGAGTTACAGGCGGATTCGGATTAAGAGGCGGCTTTACTTATGCTTTGTGTAAGGACGGTAAGAATGAAATGTACACTGCCGGATCGTTGATTCGTTAATTCGTTAATGTAGAATCTTAAAGATGAGTTCACGCATAATGTCGCCGTGCGACATGCTGTTTCCTTTCAATCCTTTCAGTTGTTCATCTGCATCGCGGAAGTATTTAATGATACGTTCCGATTTTCCAGGAGAATAGTTTTTTTCTCCTTCCTTATAGTTTTGCGCAGCGTAATAATTCACACCAAGTTCTTTGTAGGCTTCGTCTTTGTTCGAGCTGTTTTGAATGACGCACAGTTTTGCGAAAAAACCGTATAGCGCAGGAATAATCTGAAACAACGGATGGTCTTTCGGATTTTTTTCGAAGAAGTTAATGATTTGATTGGCCTTCAAAACATCTTTGCGAATGAGTGCGGTCTGCAATTCCCAAACGTTGTAGTCTTTAGAGATTCCAATGTGATCTTGAATAATTTGGGTCGTAATTTCATCGCCTTGATTGAGCACAATACTCAACTTTGAAATCTCATTCGTGAGTTTGTGAAGGTCGGAGCCCAAATAGTCGGCAAGCAGTTGAGTCGCAGTTCCGCGTATGGTTAAGCCTTGATCTTTCGCAATGTTTTGAACCCACGTAGGAAGTTGGTTTTCTTTGATTGCCGCCGATTCAAAAGTCTTCGCCTTTGCTTTCAATGTTTTGAAAAGCGAAGATCTTCCGTCTACTTTTCCATTCTTGTAGCAGAATGCTAGAACAGTACTTTGCGTTGGCGCATCGAGGTAATTCAACAAACATTTGTACAGCTCCTCTTTCTTCCAACATTTTAAATCTTGGGCTTCGCGAACAATAATCACTTGCTTGTTTCCCATCATAGGGAAACTCTTCGCCATTGAAACAATAGATTCAAGGTTTGAATCTTTGCCATAACAAACGGTTAGTCCGAAGGCCTTTTCGCTTTCATCCAGAATTTTGTTCTCAATGGCGTCGGCTATAAGATCAATAAAGAATGCTTCCTCGCCGTGCAAAAGATAGACAGGGGCTGCATTGCCCATTTGAATGTCACGAATGATTAGCGAGTGTTCCATGTCTTGCAAATATCGGCAATAGTCTTGTCGCGGTACAACATTTCAATCTTGAAAAATATACACTAATTTGCACAACCGAATTTTATGCTCAATTTCCAATTTCCCTCTTATTCATTCCGTATTCGCGGAGAAGCTTCGCGAGAGGTTTGGGACATTGTTCGTAACAAGTGGGTCGCTTTAACTCCGGAAGAATTTGTTCGTCAGCATGCCATTCACTTTTTCGTAAACGATTTGAATTTCCCGAAAGGAAGAGTAGGAGTGGAAGCTGAAGTGGTTTTTCACGGGATGAAGCGCAGAGCGGATTTGGTGCTGTTTACAAGAGAAGCATCACCTTTCATGATAGCAGAGTTCAAAGCCCCAATGGTGAAGATCGATGAAGCGGTGCTTAGCCAAACGCTCCGCTACAACTCGGTATTGAAGGCACCGTGGTTGTTTATATCCAACGGACATGAGCATGCGCTGTGTGAGGTGAACGTTGAATCGGGAACAGGCAAATGGCACAACGAGACTTCGGAATGGAAGTTTGTGATTTGAAGTTATTTTTTCTTGCCGTTGGTTCCAGGAAAATTCACAGTGAAATAAAAACTCCAATTTCCATAATCTTCAGCAACATATTTTCCACTCGAAAAAAGAGGCTTCGGGAAATAACGCAGTCCAAACGCCAATGTGCTAAAACTAATTTTTAATGAAGAGGCGTATTGCCATTGGTTAAATCCATTCGGATTGTTTTCAATGCGTTTCAACTTGAGGTCTTCTATCTTTTTCACACCCACATAACGACTATTTAAAAAGTAAAATCCTTCAACGGCCCATTCAACATAGCTGTTGGTTTGACTACCGTGCTTTATGAGGTATTTGCGCAAACGTATTTGTGCATTCACCGCATTGGAACTGTATTTTGCGCGGTTCCAAGAGCTGTCGGGCTCAAAAGACTGAACAGGGTAATCTGAATTCAGGCGCTGCGTCCTACGGAAATAGCTCGCTCCAAAAACAACGGAAGACATTTCAGCGATGTCTTTTTTGAACGTGTATCCGAATGAAAAACTTCTTCCAAGTTCAAGTTTCTCGTTTTTAGCAAGGTGTCTGTTGTTCGGAATGAAACTTCCAATTTCATAATAAAAGGAAGAGTAATTGTCAATGTTCACTCCCGTTAATTTGTAATCACGGGTTCGCTTCATGACAGAGTCAATGGTTGATTCAAATAGAATTGTCTGCGCCGATAATCCCAACGAAAGCAATGCAGCAATGAAAATGGCTATTACATTCTTCATTGTTCTGGGATTGGAATTTCGAAGAAATGGCGGTCGTATACTACACGAAGTTTACATCCTTTAAATTCTTCAGAAGGAATTGAAGCAATGACTTTATTGAGTGGGCGGGTGACGTTATACTTGAATACTTCACCTGTCGCTTTTACAAATTGAATGAATGCAACTGGAGAAGAATACTCTTCCGAAATTTCTTCACCATCGATTCGTGATATGGTTAAAAGGTTGTTACAATTCAGGGAGTCAATTTGATTGAATTGAACCGAATAAACGTTCGGTTCTTCTTCTTTTCCGAAAAAGAAATAACTCGCTCTGGGAATTCCGAATCCATGCGCGTAATCGAAGAAGGGATATAGCGATCCGCTCTTTCTGATTTCAGTCCAAAGTTTTTCAGTGTTCCACTCCGGATGAAGTTGACGAACACATGCCGCGAATCCGCATACCAAAGGCGTTGCGAAGGATGTACCTTGTATGTGTTTGAATTCATCTCCGTCTGGATATAAAAGTTCTCCGGGAGCGCACACATCAGGCTTCAATCTACCATCTGCAGTGGGGCCTATAGAGCTGAAACTTGATACATAACCTGTCTTAGGATTAACAGAGCCAACCGTAAGAATGCGTTCGGCATCTGCCGGAGCACCAATAATTTCCCATCCGTTTTGAAATTCATTTCCAGCGGCATTCACTACTAGAATTCCTTTGTCCATAGCAGTGTTTGCGGCAATGCTAATTTTGCAAGTCCTTCCATTCAAATCTTTTCTTTCATACAATTGATTGGTAAAGCTCAAGGAAGAGTTCACCAAACTCGCGCCCTTTTCATCGGCCCATTCCAACGCTTGAATCCATTGGACATCGTTGAGAAAACGAAAAAACCCCATGTTTGGAGTAACACGCGCAAGAAGGTATTTGGCATCAGAAGCCAATCCGTATTGAATGGAGTCCGTCTTTCCTGCAAGAAAGGTTAACACCTCAGTTCCGTGAGCGGAATGAGAATAGACACCTTCTGTTTTCTTTAAGAAGTCTTTGGTTTCCAGGATTTGATTGTTCTTGAATAAATGCGAGAGTTGATCTTCGTAATCGGCGTCGGTGAATCCAGCATCGAATACTGCAATTATGGTATTCTTTCCGAATAACTCGCGCTCGCTGAATTGGCTTGGTTCAAGTAAATCAAGTTGCGTTTTCGCTTCCTTAACTTGGTAGTCGAAATTTTCAGAAGGCAGATAAGTTGTAGTTGGAAATTCGGTGGCCAAAACCGATTGTTCTTGAAGGAATTCTACTTCAAGGACGAAAGGAAGAGTGGCAATTCTTTTCCAATTTATTTCAGAAGCTTGAATGACAGTTGCATTCAGCCAGCGGCTTTCTCCAAAAATGCTGTCGGAATAATTCTCGATGATTGAAATGTATTCTTCATTCACAGGAACATCGCGTTCGTCCCACGGAATGTTTTGTAGGAATCGGCGTTCGATTGCTGCTGCGGAAAAATTGTTTTGGAAAGAATTGTCATGAAGTCCTTTGTCTTTGAAAACCACATAGCCCCATTGCTGTGCAGTGACGTCATTCGAAACGGTAAGCGAAAATGCTAGCCAAAGAAAAATTGGAATAGCGTTATTCCGATTAATTTTGTTCGAATTGAAAAAAGAATTCATCTATGGCGAATATAATTGATTTACGCAGCGACACCTTCACTCTTCCTTCAGATGAAATGAGAAAGACCATGTTTGAAGCACGAGTTGGCGATGATGTGTTTGGAGAAGATCCAACAGTGAACGAACTGGAGGCATACGCTGCTGATCTGTTTGGCATGGAAGCCGCGTTGTTCTGCACAAGCGGTACGCAGTCGAATCAAATTGCGATTAACGTGCATACGCGTCCGGGAGACGAAGTAATTTGCAGCAACCTAGCGCACATCTATATCTATGAAGGCGGAGGAATTGCATTGAACAGTGGAAGCTCTGTTCGTTTGATTGAAGGGCCCCGCGGTATGTTCACCGCAGAGCAAGTAAAAGCAAATATCAACAACAGAGCCGATGTGCACTTGCCGAACACGTCATTGGTATGCACGGAAGATACCGTGAACAAGGGTGGAGGAGCCATTTGGGATTTCAATGAAATTTTGAAAATTCAAGAAGTGTGCAAAGCGAATGGCATGGCATTGCACTGCGATGGTGCGCGATTATTCAACGCGTTGGAAGAAACGAAGATGACTCCTGCAGAATACGCAAAGGCTTATGACTCGATAAGTGTGTGTTTAAGCAAAGGGCTTTCAGCGCCGGTTGGAAGTTTCTTGGTAGGTTCGAAAGATTTTATTTTGAAAGCACGTCGTCGCAGAAAGAGTATGGGCGGAGGAATGCGTCAAGCGGGATTCCTTGCAGCAGCCGGATTGCATGCGATGCAAGTTGAAAGATTTCGTTTGCATGAAGATCATTCGCATGCTAAAACAATTGGAAATGTTTTGAGTTCAGTTGCTTATTGCGCAGAGATTATGCCGGTGGAAACGAACATAGTAATCTGGAGACCAACGAGCAACTCTTCAGCAGAGATGATTGAGAAGTTAAATGCTGTTGGAATTAAATGCTTCCCGTTTGGACCTGTGTGGCTTCGTTTTGTTTTTCACAGAAACGTTTCTGCTGAACAAGTTCAGGAATTGATAGTCAAGCTTCAGGGATTGTAATTAAACTAAGGAGATTTTTATTTCTTTTTTTAACGCTTTGAAAACTCTTAGAAGGGTTCCGACACGGACATCTGTGAAGTTGTTTTCAAGTTTTGAAATTTGAGCTTTTTTTACACCAATTAGATTTCCTAATTCCTCTTGACTGAGGTTTTGTTCTTCGCGCAGTGAACGTATAGAGCTGCCCAAGAGGTCTAATCTCAAGTCTTCTTCGAACTGTTTTCGTTTCGCTGTTTCTTTAGTTCCGATATAACGGTCTAGTGTTTCCTCAAGGGTTACCAGTTTCATTTTTTTCTTCGAAGTATTGACTTCTGAGGTTTTCGGCTTTTTGGATTTCATGTTGTGGAGTTTTTTGAGTGGTTTTATTAAATAGAGTACAAATAATTATTATCGAGTTTGGACTATCCCAAAAAGCTAGAAGTCTGTAATAGGTGTTCGAATAAAGCGTTCGGAATTCCCAAATGTTGGTGGTTAGTTTTTTTAGTAATTCCGAATCAATGACTTTTGTTGATTTCAATACATTGTAGAGAATCTTTTCCCTCGCTTTCTCTGGGATTAAGCCTAACTCTTCCGATACATTGTCTAAGAATTTTACGTTGAATCTTGATTGCATTTTGTTTCATTTTGCTAAAATAGTAATTCCTTATAAGGAAACTATTATTTGTTGAAACAAATTTCAACACGAAGGGTGAAAGTGGAAAAATTTCCTTATTCGGAAACGAGTTAAAAAACGAGATTAAATGTGTTGAAAACCGTTGGTTTTACTCAATTACAACACTTTTCTGAATCTGCATATCTTCCGCAATGATGCGCAAAGAATAAACTCCCGAAGGGATGTTTACATTCACGAAAGTAGATGTGCTTCCCGATGCGATTCTTTCTGAATGAATCAATTTCCCAGAGATGTCATACAAACTCCATGATGCGTTTTTCAGAACATCATGATTGATGGTGAACGATCCCTTAGATGGATTCGGGAAAACATTTAAAGAAGTCATTTCTATTTCTTCAATGCCAACGCAATCGGTAATCGAGAAAGAATACGGATAGGTGCATGAATTCTCATCGGTAATGACCATATTGTAGGTTCCCAATCCAACTCCAGTTAATGGATTTTCTGTTCCAACAGGAGTGCCGGTTTCATCATTCCAAGTGAAAATGTATGGTGCCGTTGCACCAGCAACATTCACTTCAATTGCAGCGTCGTTATTTACTTCGCAGCTTGGCAATATGATGTTCGTTGTAACCATCCACGGCTCAGGTTGAACGATGTCATATGACTGCGTGAAAGTCTGTCCGCATCCAGTTGTTGCAGTTAGCGTGTATGTACCGGGATCTACATTTTGTAGGTAGTGGTCGGTAGACGTGAATCCATTTGGACCGCTCCAAACCGAAGTGAAGTTTGCACCCGCACCAATGCTATATGGATAAACGTCGCCATCTCCAGTTTCACCTTTGTTTAGCGGACAAGTGATTCCATTGACAAGGGCATCCCATGAAATAGAGCTGCTATACGTATGAAGAGAGAGTTCTATATCACCGACAGCGCCTTCCCAACCGTCTATTTGAATCAAATACAATTGGCCAGCTTCCAAACAAGATGTGAAGGTTTGCGAAGCATACAGATCGCCCGCAGAACATCCACCCAACATATCGTCGTTCGAACTTATCAATTCGAACGTCGCAAAATTCGAGCAGTCACTTACTTTGTAAATGGCTATTTGTGTATCCATTGCAGTACCTGGATTACACGTGGTCACTTCAAATGATGTTGAATTGGTGGTAGGAATAAATTTCGCCCAGATGGAATTGGTTGAATTTCCCTCACACCAAAAACCGTAGACTCCGCAATCAATTCCTGCAGGAGCAAGCTCACCAAATCCTGCAATCGCGTCTGTGTTGTTCAACATTAATGAAGAACCATCTGCTGTAATTTCCAGCGCACTGCACGGACTGTCATAAACCGGAGCAGTGCTTACTCCAATCGTGAACGTCCATGTGTTACCATCGCCACCGCCTGAATAGACATGTGTAAGCGCTCCGTTTTCAAAAACCTCAATCAC
>JBDLUS010000177.1:0-42641 GCA_039805165.1 Bacteroidota bacterium
CCTGTTTACGAGCAGATTTATGACAAAGCGAAAATCAAACCTACCTATTCAACGGAAGAGGAAATCATTCGCTTGTTACTTGCAGACAGCATTCAAGCAGCTATTATCAATCGTCCGCTTACTCAAGCTGAATTGGACTTCTTTGCTTCGAAGCAACGATTACCAGAGTCGGTGAAAATTGCTACAGACGCTATTGCACTTATTATTCATCAGGACAATCAAGATTCTGTTTTAACCCTTGATCAAGTGAAACAAGTTCTAGGCGGACAAATCACCAATTGGAATCAAATTAATCCTTCCAACAAAAACGGCGACATTCGAATTATTTTCGATCACAACGGATCTTGCAACGCTCGTTATGTTCAGGAGAATTTTTTGAACGGTGGCGGAATGCCTGCGAATTTCTTCGCTATGGACAGCACTGCCGCTGTAATTAACTACGTTCACGACAATCCGGGCGCCATTGGAATTATCTCAGTTAGTTGGATCACCGATCCAGAAGACAAGGTTACCAAGGCCTTCAGAGATAAAATTGATGTTGTTGGAATTTTAAACAACACCCTTACAGATCATCCGGAACGTGTGCGTTATCCTTTCCAAGCCTATGTCTTCGACAAAAGCTATCCGTTTACCAGAGATGTCTATGCTATACGCACAGGACTGAAGGGAACCGTGGGTACAGGATTCATTTCTTTCCTCAATGGAGAGAAGGGCCAGCTGATCATTCACAAAATGGGCATGGTTGCTGCTACGTCGCCAACAAGAGTTATTAGAATTAAAGATTAAACCTGAAATAAGTAAACATGAATATGAAGAACCTATTCTTTCTCCTAGTAGCAAATATGCTACTTCTTTCGTGCACTGCACAGAAATCGGCCCCACTTGTGTTGGATCCTGCATTCGATCCAATTCGTACTTCAACATTGAACGAGCGCTATGAAAAAGCACTTCGTGATTTAGCTGCTATGCCAAATAGTGCTGAGAAATTCGCAGTAGACGGATTCAATTATTTGGAATGGGCTATCGATGGAAAATTCATCGACGCAGGAAAAACTGCTGAAGCGAAACAAGCTTTCTTAGCTGGAGTTAAAGCTGACTCACTTTTCCCGTTGAACTATGTTGGTCTTGGTCAAATTGAAATGCGTGAAGGCAATGGCGGAAAAGCAGATACCTACTTCGCGAAAGCAAAAGGTATTGTAGACAATAAGAAAAACAAAGCTTCAAAAGACCTGAAGTATACCACTTACATCGCTATCGCTGCAGCGAACATAGCAGAAGACGCTAAGAACCTTGGCGCTGCTAAACAAGCACTTGATGCATTGGCTGAAGTTGTAATTGAAAACACGGCTATTCGTCTTCAATTGGGATTAACTCTTGGAGATTACCAAAGCGTTAAAGAAATAAACAACCAATCTCCAGCTATTTCTGAATACAACAAATGTTTAGAAATTGATTCGAAATATGTTCCAGCTTTATACAGAAAAGCAAAGTTGTACCGCGGTGCTAAAAACAACGACGAAGCCTTGAAATTCTTCAATGAAGCTATTGCAACTGACCCAACATTCGCCCCTTCTTACCGCGAAAAAGCTGAACTTTTAAAAGACCGCGGGCAATTCGAAGAAGCTATTGCGGCTTACGCAAAATACCTAGAATTAAACAACTCTTGCCGCGTTCAACAACGTTATGCATCTTTCTTCTACTTGACGAAAAACTACGATCGCGCAATCACTGAGGTTACTGCGGCTATTCCATGTAACCCGGACAACCACACACTTAATCGTGTTTTGGGATATTCTTACTTGGAATTGAAAAACTTCGCAGACGCGAAAAATTACATGGACATCTATTTCGCTAGACAAGAAGTGAAAAACCAAGACGTTTCAGATTATGTGAACTATAGCAAAATCTGCCTTGGTCTTGGACAAGATAGCCTTGGTGTGGTTTATTTGGAAAAAGCGATTGAATTGTTCCCAGACTACACGGATGGTTATAATGAAATTGCAACCATCTACACGAACAAAGCAATTGCTTCAAAAGGAAAAGAAAACGAAGCACTTCGTATTAAACTCTACAGCAAAGCAGCAGATTGGTACGAAAAGAAAATGGTGAAATTGGGCGCTGACGCGAAAGACCAATTCATTCAAGGACAGATGTACTACTTCTCTCAGCAATACGTAATCGCTGATACTACTTTCCGCAGAAGCGCAGTACGTTACCCTGAGGCTTGGTTCTGGGTAGGTAAATGTCAAAACAAAATTGACCTCGCTGCAGTGACTGAAACAAGTCCAGCGAAAGGATTAGCTAAGCCTTTCTACGAAAAAGGAATTATCCTAGTTGGACAAGATCCTGCTGTAATTGAAAAGAATAAAAAGAACTTAGCAGAGGCATACCAATACCTTGGTTTGTACTACGGAAACATCGGCGATATCAATTGTTCTAAGTCCGCATGGAACAAGGTATTGCAATTGGATCCATCGAACAAAATTGCCAACCAACTTTTGGTTACTCCAGAAACATTAGACGCTGAATTACTTGCAGCTCCTGGAGATTGTCCATTGGTTGTATATCCTGAAGTTCCAAAAGAATCGACTGAAGGAAACTAATCTCGACTTCCAGAGGCGTTAAGTGTTCACTTTCCGCTTTTAATAACTCCCAATACTTCCTGAAAAGGAAAGCATTGGGAGTTTATTTTTGAAGTACAATTTGTACTATGGAAAACGCTATGCGCCTGAAAGAGCTTTCAGAAGAACTTCACACCAACATTAACGATCTGCTTTCGGGCAACATGACGCCCGCGCAGACGCAACATTTGGTTGAATTATGCAGTGAACTCTACGAAAAACTGATTGTTCTTCGTTTCAAAGCTTTCACAGAAACAATTACTCCTGCAGAAAAAATGCAAGCGGTTCTCGAAACTTCAGAACCAATTAAGATAGATACTACCCCTGTTTCAACCCCACCAGAATTAGCGAATCAAGTGAATTTGATTGATGCGATCAAGGAGGTGGAACAGGTTGTTGCACAAGATTCTTCGAAAGATGCTGCGCAAGGTCCTGCGGAAGGTGTTGCACAAGATGCAAGTGCTCTGCAAGATTCTTCGAAAGATGTTGCACAAGATGCTTCGCAAGTAGAAGAAGAAGAAGAAGAAGAGGGTGATGATGAAGAGATTGTTTTTCAATTGATACCCAATGATGAGCCGGTTAT
Organism: Bacteroidota bacterium; assembly: GCA_039805165.1. Lineage (GTDB taxonomy): Bacteria > Bacteroidota > Bacteroidia > Flavobacteriales_D > Sanyastnellaceae > CAIZGX01. Next base: position 3,205 of record JBDLUS010000177.1, read on the forward strand.
TGAAACGCCTGTGATGACAGTAGTTACAGAGGCACCTGTTGAAGAAGCGCCTAAGGGAGAAGTTAAACCTTTGGTTTCGTTGAACGACACATTCAAAGAAAATGCGAATCAACAAGCCAGTATTGCTAAGAAATTAGAAGGTTCACCAATAAGTGATTTGAAGAAAAATATTTCATTGAATCAACGCTTTCAATTCTGCAAAGACTTGTTCAAAGGAAACAACCAAGAATATGAAGTGACCTTGGAAAAACTGAACAATACCAATCGCGACGAGGCCATGCGTATTCTTCAAACTTTGCGCGACAAATACAGCTGGAATCCAGAATCAATGGCTGCGAAAGACTTCACAGACTTGGTGAACAGACGCTACATGGCATGAAGCTATTCGTAGTACCCACTCCTGTTGGTAACCTTGAAGACCTTACCCTGCGCGCCATTCGCGTATTGAAGGAGTGTGATTTCATTTTATGTGAAGACACCCGAGTGAGCGTTCGGTTGTTACATCACCTTGAATTTTCAAAACAGCTGGTGGCCTTCCACCAACACAACGAGCACCAAAAGCTCGATCACATTATTGAGCGCATTCAGCAATCGCAATCAGTAGCTCTTATCTCTGATGCAGGTACTCCAGGCATTTCAGATCCTGGATTTTTATTGGTTCGCGCTTGCATTCAAAACAACATACCTGTTGAATGCCTTCCAGGACCGACGGCTTTCGTTCCAGCACTTGTGAATAGCGGACTTCCAACCGATAAATTTATTTTCGAAGGGTTCCTTCCACAAAAAAAAGGAAGAGAAACACAACTGAAGCGAATAGCTGAAAATCCTTTCACTTCAGTCCTATACGAGTCTCCACACCGCATAGTGAAATGCTTAGAACAGTTAATAAAATTCTGTGGTGAAGACCGTCAGTGCTCTATCTCCCGCGAAATATCGAAGAAATTCGAAGAAACACGTCGCGGAACCCTTGTTGAACTTTTAGCGCATTTCAGCACACACGAACCGAAGGGCGAGTTCGTAATTGTGCTAAATTCGCGTTCATGAATTTGAATCTTTCCCCTGAAGAAATTGTACGCAGAGAAGCACTCGCAAAATTGCGCGCGCTAGGCATTGAGCCTTTTCCTGCTGAAGAATTTATTACCACTTCAAACGCCGAAGAAATAAAGGCGAACTACGAAGAGGGTAAACAGGTTATTGTTGCCGGACGTCTGATGAATCAGCGTATTCAAGGAAAGGCAGGTTTCGCCGATCTTATCGATTCAACCGGAAGAATTCAATTGTACATCAATCAAGATGCATTGTGTCCAGGCGAAGACAAATCGCTTTACCAAGATGTCGTTCGTCACCTTCTTCACTACGGCGATTTCGTTGGTGTGGAAGGAACCATGTTCACCACCAAGTTGGGTGAAATTTCAATACATGTCTCCGGATTAAAAGTTCTTGCAAAATCGTTGAAGCCTCTTCCTATTGTGAAGACAGATGCTGAGGGAAACGTTTACGACGCGTTCACAGATCCTGAATTGCGTTACCGCATGCGCTACGTAGATCTTGTGGTGAATCCGAAAGTGAAAGACACCTTCGTGAAGCGCACCAAGATTGTAAACGCTATGCGCAATTTCTTCAACGACAAAGGATATTTGGAAGTTGATACGCCTGTTCTTCAAGCCATACCTGGAGGAGCATCTGCGCGTCCATTCATTACGCACCACAACTCGCTAGACATTCCAATGTATTTGCGTATTGCAAATGAATTGTATTTAAAGCGCTTGATAGTAGGCGGATTCGACGGTGTTTACGAATTCAGTAGAAACTTCCGCAACGAAGGAATGGATCGTACGCACAATCCAGAATTTACTGTAATGGAAATTTATGTAGCCTACAAAGACTACAACTGGATGATGAACTTCACTGAACAAATGCTTGAGCACGTTGCTATGGAAGCACTTGGAAAAACTGAAGTTCAATTCGGAGAAAAAACATTAAGCTTTAAAGCCCCATTCGCGCGCGTTACAATGACCGAAGCGATTAAGGAGTATACTGGGTTCGATATTACCGGAAAGTCTGAAGACGAGCTTCGTGCGAAGTGTTTGGAATTAGGTTTAGACGCAGGAGAAAATTTAGGAAAAGGAAAACTCATAGATACACTCTTCGGTGAGATGTGCGAGAAGCACTACATTCAACCAACATTCATTACAGACTATCCTGTAGAGATGTCGCCTTTGTGTAAGCGTCATCGCGAAAATCCTGAACTTACAGAACGTTTCGAATTAATGGTGAACGGAAAAGAATTGGCCAACGCCTATTCTGAATTGAACGATCCTATTGATCAACGTGAACGCTTCGAAGAGCAAGCGAACCTTATGGAGCGCGGCGACGATGAAGCCATGTTCATTGACTATGATTTCTTGCGTTCGTTGGAATACGGCATGCCGCCTACTTCAGGAATGGGCATTGGTGTAGATCGCTTGGTTATGATGATGACCAACAACGAAAGCATTCAAGAGGTGTTGTTCTTCCCGCAAATGCGTCCAGAGAAGAAACAAGAAGGTCCAGATGTAGCGTCTTTCGAAGCGAAAGGCATTGAAGCGCATTGGATAGATGCTATTGTGAGCATGGGATTTCTTTCATTGGATAAATTGAAAGAAACCAAGCCAACAGCGTTACACCAAAACTTGAATCAATACCGCAAGAAGAATAAGCTCGATGTGCCTGCCGCGCAATTAGAAGAGATTATGATGTGGTTTAGTTAAACAACAAACGCACACTCATATTTCCGGCGTGAACAATATCGCGTCCGTCACTTTTCCTTCCATTGTAATTCAATGAAAGTTGTAAATTCTGATTGATTGTTTTTCGCCATGCGCAAGCAATTGTCAGGTTGTTTCCTGCTTGCAATCCGCCTAACGCGTCATACACTACCGGTCCCGTTGCATCGCCTTCAAACTGAATGCGAATGTACTTGACTTCACTTTTGAAAAGTTGTCCGTTCTTGGCTTCCACTTGCCCGTCTGCACCAAGGGAAAGGCTTCGTGCGTTGAAAGTTGATTCGCTTGCATTTCCGCTTCTAACTGCAAGTTCACCCAAAACCGCAAATCGTTTATTGTTTGTAGGTTGAAACGCGAACGAAGGTGTGGCAGTTATGAACGAGGATGTGAAGTTTCGCGTCGCTAGAAAATCAGATGATGTTTCCTTCTTTCCTGAAGTGACTTGAAGTAAAACTTGTGTGCTCGATTCGATGGACTTTCTGAAATTCAGAATTTGCGATTGCTCAACACGTGTTTCAAATCCGGAAAGAAGAAACGCTTTGTTCATGACTTGTTGTGTGGTAAAATCGGCACTAAAGTTTGGATCTGACTTGCGATAAAACAACGTGCCGCGCAAGACATTTCCAGCAGAAACTAAATATGTTTCATTGTCATACAAAGGCGAAATATGCTCCAAACCTCCGAAGGTAGATTTGCGTTCAGCACGACTCATTAACTGCGTACTCCATGACTTCAGCGTGTTGTAAAGAAATGTGTTTTTGTTTTTCAGTTGACGCGGATTCACGTTCAAAGAAGAAGTAAATGATGTCGTATAGATACTTTGGTATTCTGTTGTTTGAACAGGCAAGCGAACATAGTTCGCATCGTAAGCAAACGCTGCAACTTCGAATTCTGAAAGTTCTTTAACCCCGTTATCGTTGTAGTCGTTCCATACGTATACGCCTTGTCCTGCGGGCACTTCAGCGTAGATGAACGCTTGCTTCGCTTCAAGACCACTCGATGTTTCGTAGAACAAATTCATTTGAATCCACTTACTCTGCGGTGTGCGAAATTCAACACGTCCCAACAAACTACTCAAGGGTTTAATGAGCGCAAGACTGTTCAGTGAAATCAATTGTCGGTTGCTTGCAGTGACTGCGAAATAACTGCCACTTTTCGTTGTGTTTCGAAATTCAACTCCGTAATTATTCGCGGTTGAAATGGGTGTCACACCGTTAACTATGAACGCATGATCTTTTCTATTTCGAACAAAAAGTTTGAATGCACGATGTGTAGTATCCGTTGAACGGAAGTAAGCTTCACCGTCGAAAAACTTATACGACTGTTGCGCAACAGCAAACGAGTTAAGCTCTTGCTCATCGCGAATTCCAAAAGTAAAACGCTTGCCCTCCCTGTATAAATGTGCCTTCTGGCGAATGAAGGAGGAAGCTATTGCACCGTTGGTTTCCAAAGCAGAGGCATCGATTTGAAGTTTTGTACGTTCGAAGACGTTTGCATTCACTAAAACTTTTGCTTTGTTCGCTTCGAAAATATTTCCAATTTCATAATGCGCTCCACTCACGGTGATGTGCTTTCCAGCGTCGATTTGACGGCTCACTTTCGCTTCGGAAATCCACTCGCTCTCGCCGTTTCTTAAAATGGTTTGCACGTTCCAATTTCGTTCAAACTCAACTTCTCGAAAACGTTCTATGCGTGAAAAAGTAGAAGACAGATTCTCTGTATTTAGCTCCCAGAGCCAAGCGCGGCCTTCCTTTCCTCTTGTAATTTTCTCTTTCACATTGGCTTTAATTGCAAAGCCTTGATTGTTCCGATCGTTCAAATTGGAAAATGTATTGGCATCGACATCGGAATAAGCACCTTCCACGTTCATGGTCCAAGCGTTCTTTTCCGTTCCCCATTTCGCGGTATGTCCTGCTACTACCATGCGCTGCTTTCTTGGTGCGGTAAGTCGTTGAACCGGTTCGTAGTTTCCTTGTTTTATGCCGTCTATGGGGGCTACCCACTTAAAAACTTTTCCGTAAGAAGAGAATCCGTTTTCAATGTAATTCCCGTTTCCATTTCCAACAAAAGTAAAATTCGCGGTGAAGACCGCGACAGATGCATCTGTTGAATACACTAAAATATTTGTGAAGGATAGTGAATCTACTTGTGCATACATAACACGGTCTGACAAGAATCCTGTACTGTCGATTCCACTTACAGTTGCAGCAGAAAATGCATCGCCCGCTTGCGCGAGTGTGAAGCGATCTTCGGCAGTTAGTGTTTGAAGTAACGGTTGATTCTTCGCGTCGAGCTCCTGAAAAAACTGAACGTAAGTCGTTCCTTTCTTCGTGGTGTATTCGAAGTCGGCAGTAACTAGCGGACGTGCATATTGACGGTCGCTATATTGAAATTCAACTACGATACGCTTGTCTTTTGTGATTCGATTTCGCGGAGTGAAAATAATTTCCGCTGTGTTGTAGTCTATGAGGTAATCTTGATCTTGTCCGCGAATGAGTTTCTTTCCATCGATATAAACGTCTTCGGTGCCACCGAGAACGGTGATGTAAGTCTCGCCTTGCGCACCCTGCAAGCGATAGGGACCCTGACTTCCTTCTATCCCTTGAATACTTTGCCTGTTGAATTTACCCTTCGAAATAGAAACGGAAGTTTCACTTTTCAAAATTCCTTCTGCTCTTATTTCACTTGTATTTTGAACGAATACACCCAAACCGCGCTTCGTATATTTCATGAAGTAATGTGTGCGAAGTGGAAGAGTAAAATCTCCTGCGATGATCTTGTTTCGTTTATCGGTAAGTTGAATGAAGACCTGATCGAACTCTTGAAATTGCTGCGTACTTCCGGAAGAAGAAACGGGAATGTTGTTGTCGGAAATAGAAGCGAGCAATTGGAAACGGTTCGCTATTTTTCCTGTGAGTTGAAGGTTCAACGAAGACTGAACACCGAGGTCTTGTTGATTTCCCAATGACACTCCGCGGGTGATAGATCCGCTCTTCTGAATTGCATCGTACGAGCGCTCGGTTTGCGGCGCTTGAATGGTGCCGAATTGAAAGACATCGCGTTTTCCATACTGCGGCTCATAAGTTTGTAGAAATGCATTGTATGGAAGATTGAGTGTTTCGTAATTCACCCAAAGCGTATCGTTTAACAGAGTATCGCGCAGAAGCATTTGCGCATGAACTGTGTAGCGATAACCCGATTTTAAAATTTCATTTTTATGAATGACTTGAATGGAACTTGGACGAACGATGGAGGTATCGAGCGAAATACAAGTGACATTCGGAAGAAGAACAACAGTTCTTTTCGATTGAGCAAGCGAATGAAGCGAAAGCGCGCAAAGGAATAGAATGAGCAGCGATCGCATTCGTAAGAATTAATCTTTAATGTTTACGACGCAACGTTCCTCGTTGCACTGTTCAATTAGCTGAGCGTAGGTCAAGCCTTTTAAATCTGACTTCAGTAAATCGCGCTTTTTCTTGGAGTAATCGCGCAGTACTCTTCCTTCACAAAATCTTCGAATCTGATCTTCGCTTTCTAAGATTAATTCGGGCACTTGCACAAGTGCATCAGCTTCATCTTTCGCGGCCATGGTGAAATAGCACGAATTGGTATGCTTCACAACGCCAGTTTTCGGATTGAGCGATTCAACGCGAATGCCGACAATCATGGTTGTATTTCCTACATAGTTCACAGACGCTTTGAACGAAACAAGTTCGCCCACTTCAACTGGATTTAAAAATTCTACTCCTTCCACGGCAACGGTAACGCAATAGCCTCCAGAATGTTTTGCAGCGGCCACATAAGCAACTTTATCCATAATTGAAAGAAGAATACCTCCGTGCACTTTACCGCTAAAATTAGCGTAGGCCGGAACCATAAGTTCGGTGATGGTAGTAATTGAATTCTCAACTGTTTTCGCGTTCATGTAGCGAAAATACAAGAAGCTCAGAAAATAAGTCTTACAGGATTAAAGAGACTTGAACAATTTCAAAACAATCCCGTCGGCCAATCCAAACTTCGGAGCGAATATTTTTTCAATATTGGCTGAATTTGCAACTTGTGTGTAAAGATTCAAAGCGGGAACGATAACGTCGGCGCGATCTGGACGTATGGCGTATTTCTTCACGCGTTCATGCACAGAGAGCTTCGCTAGGTTTCGTAACAAAGTTTCTAACTCTTTAACTGCTATTGGTTCGCGTTGCTTTTTTTCCAACATCTTAAATGCCGAACTAATATTTCCACCTGTGGCAATGGCCTCGTAGTTCAGGCTCGAATTAAGATTCTCTTTCAACCAAACAGATATGGCTTTCGGTATTTTTTCTTGGTCGTTAATGAGCATACGAACAGTTCCTATCTCAAATGATTGGCTATGCTTTCGTTCGAAATTCTCAATAATGGTAAGTTCGGTGCTTCCGCCTCCTACATCGATAAACAAATAGTTTTTTGATTTAGGCAGGTCTTGCTGTTCGAAATTCGCAAATATGATATCGGCCTCTTCAGCGCCTGACAAAACATCGACTGTCAATCCGGTCTTTGCATTAATCGACTCCACTACTTCTCTTCCATTCTCTGCGCTTCGCATGGCGCTGGTTGCGCAAATACGATAATGATCTACTCCGAGTGAATCAATGATTAGACTTAATCCAGTTAATACTTGCGTAAGTTGTATTTCCTTTTTTTCTGAAATTCTTCCAAACGTAAAAACATCTTCACCTAAGCGAATGGGAATTCGGGTGTGACTTATTTTGTCTTGTTCAATTTTTCCAGAATCGTAAAAAACTTCAGCAACAAACAATCTTATGGCATTCGAGCCAATATCTACGGCGGCTAACTTCACTCCTATCTTTTTTCCAAATTAAGCCTTCACAGACTTGGCTTCCAAATATTTCTTCCATGCAATCTGCGTATCGAAAGAATTCTCAGCATCGAGCGGGTAGATGTAGCCGTTCATATCTTCCTTTTTCAATGATCTTGCCTTGGCGTGCTCGGAGAGCTGCATATTGAGCCAATCAGAAATTTCAAGTTGCAATTTTTTATCGTAGATAGGTGTTAGCACCTCTACGCGATAATCGAGGTTGCGCGTCATTAAATCAGCGCTGCCTATTAACATGGTCTCGTCTCCATTGTTGTGAAATACAAGCACACGACTATGTTCAAGGTATCTTCCGATGATGCTGCGAAGCTGAATATTCCTTTCTTGTTTCTTAGTTGTAGGGACAAGAAGACAAACTCCTCGAATGATGCAGGTTATTTTAACTCCCGCTTCAGCAGCATCCAGTAGTTTCTTAATTACACTATCGTCAATTAAGTTATTCAACTTAATAAGAATGGAGGCAGGCTTACCTTTCTTCGCATGATTCATTTCCTTTTGAATCAATTCATTCAACTTCCTTCGTGTATTGAAAGGCGAAACTAGAAGGTGTCGGAATTGCGGACGGTTATAGTTCGATTCGAAGAATTCAAACAACTTTCTCACTTCTCTTCCAATTTCTAGATGCGCTGTAAGTAATGTTGTGTCAGAATATACATTAGCTGTTTTCTCGTGGAAATTTCCTGTTCCTATGTGCGTGATTCGTTCGGTTACACCATTAATTTTTCGACTGATTTGAAAGATCTTACAGTGCACTTTCAATCCCGGAACACCAGGTATAACCTCCACTCCAGCATCTTGTAAGATTCGAGTGATTTCAATGTTATGTTCCTCGTCGAATCTGGCTTGCACTTCTACAATAGCAACGACACGCTTTCCATTTTTCGCAGCGTTCACAAGTGCGTGTAAGATGTGGGAATCACTAGCGATTCTATACATAGTAATACGAATGGTGCGAACCAACGGGTCTATAGCAGCTGCTCTGAGCATATCTAGTACATGCGCAAATTTCTGATAAGGGTAATGTAGTAAAATGTCTTGTTTCGCAACCGTATCGAGAATATTGTGCGATTTCTCCAATACCGCATGAGTCAAAGGTGGTGAAGGAGGGAAATTAAGTTCGGGTCTATTGAAGCTCGGTATTTTCATAAAGTCTCTTTTGTTGTGGTATCTACCACCGGGAATAATATTCTCCGCATCTTTTATCTTCGTTTTCAACAATAAAAAATCAAGCAATTCTTTGGGTAGTTTCCGATCGAAATTCAAACGAACGTATTCACCTTTATCTCGCTGCTGTATACTCTTTGATATTTTATCGAAAACACTTTTCGAATAATCCTGCTCCAAATGATATTCTGCATCGCGAACCACTTTAATGTCGAATGCTCGTGCACTTTGAACTTTGAATACGCTGAAAATTTTTCTAAGTGAAAGACGAATAACATCTTCCAATAAGATTACATCGATTGAATTATTCTCGGTTGGAAGAATAACGAATCTCGAGATGGCTGTTGGTACCTCGATAAGCGCATGTACTTTTTGTTTGGTTTTTGAAACGATGTCTACAATGAGATAAAGCTCGTTGTCCTTAAGTGGAGGAATATTGCCTTTCGTTTTAAGGATAATGGGAATAATATGGTGGCGAATGTTTTCTTCGAAATAAGATTGAAGAAACTCTTTCTGAATTTTCGTTATCTGATTTTCACTTTTGAAGTGAATGCCCTGCAAAGCCAAATTGGCCTTTGTGTTTTCAAACGTTTTATCGAACAATATTTGCAGATCAATTACACGATCGTGAATTTGCTCCAGTTGTTTTTTCTGAATGGAAGCAGCAGAAATATTACTCTTTCTTAGTGACTTGAGTTCTCGTCTTAGTGTAGCAAAACGAACTTTAAAAAATTCATCGAGGTTATTGGAAAAGATTCCTAAAAAACGTAGTTGCTCCAACAACGGATTGCGCACGTCCTGTGCTTCCTGCAAGACGCGCTCATTAAATTGCAGCCAAGACAATTCTCGCTCAATTCCTATTTTCCTTTTTTCCATGATTACAAAAAAACACTTTCAAATGAACTTGAATGTTAAGTAAAAGCAAAGTCGGTGTAAAGATTCTAATGCTGAACCATAAACCTTTCGCGATACACACTCTGATTTTCAACACATTCCAAAAAATAGATTCCGTCGGAAAGCATTGAAATATTTATCGTTGACATTTTATTTGGTAGTATTTCAAAGTCTTGAGTTAGAAGTCTTCCTGCCGCATCAACAATTCTCACGTGTGATTGAAAATTAGACTGTATTTGTATCATATTCGAAGCGGGATTCGGGAACAGGTTAAAATTTCTATAGTCCAATTCAACAATATCAATGGCCGTAACCAATTGAGTGATTGAACTTGTACATCCTAAATCGGAGGTCGCCGTTAGGGTTACATTGTAATAGTCAGGTATGGGGAACGTGTAATTTGGATTTTGCAAGTTGGAAGTACTTCCTCCAAAATTCCATGTGTAAAGGTTAATTGATCCTGAAGAAATGGTAGACTCATTCGTAAAACTTACAACATTGGTTGGTTCATCCCAAGAGCTTGAAAACGCTGCAACTGGAGAAGGGTAGATTGGAATAAAATTCTGAATGGGGTATACACAACCATCAACAGTTGTTATCGTTAAGGTTACGGGGTAATCTCCCTCTGCAGTATAAACAGCCGTATCGGATTGCAACGCGCTTGTTTGACCGTTTCCGAAATCCCATTCATACGATTGAATCGTTCTTCCATTAAGAGAGGTATATGGGTAGTTGAATACAATTTCATCGGAACTGCAATAAGGCTGCGGCTGTTGTATTTCGAAGTTTGGAATGCCACTTGGCCCAACGAAAAGATGACTACTTAAATTCCCATTAACTAGAGCAAATATGGAAAAGAAATCGGAAGGGTATATTTCCGTACACGCACTAGTTAATACAAATCGAAGCATTAAAATTTCAGTATATAATGGAGTGGAAAAACTTAATGAGGGTCCGGAAGTTGTATTACTCAATACCTGATTGTTCACGTTAAAATTTGTGAAAGGATCAAGCCCAGGTACCAAAGCAATACAGCTTTGGTAAGTCATTTTGCTTGTATTGAATTGAAACCAAAAATCCAAAGCGTTGATACCTAAATCCGTTGAATGTATTGAAATCGGAATGTCGATATAATACACTCCTCCCGCATTGGAATATGACGCTGCGGAAATATCGAATACTACAGTATCGCTTAACGTTAAAAATTCGTTTGAGTCTTTCTGTGTTGCAAAAGCATCGAAAAAGGCAAAAACTCCTAAAAGAAGAACTGCAATTTTGAGTAAGATATTTTTCATAATACTGTTTTAGATAAATCAAGAAAAGGTTACTCCGTTGAGTAACCTTTTCTTTTAACAAATTCAAACCACTTATATGGATTATTCGCTAATTACAATACGCTTTGATGTCAATGCGTCGTTGCTATAGAAACGAACGAAATATACTCCAGCACTTAGCTCAGGCATATTCACTTCCATTACTTGATTTGCTTTTACAAGTGCACCTGGGTGTACTAACTTTCCTGTGATATCGATGATATCTACTCTTCCGTCTAGGTTAGACATAACAGTAAACATTCCGTTCGAAGGATTTGGATAGATATCAATTGTGTTATCTCCTAGTTCAGCTGATTTAGAGAATCTAACTTCAGTAAGTTTACCGTTTAACAATCCCAATTCAGCAGTCAAATCTTTCTCAGAAATTTTTCCATCAACTGTTTCGAAAGTGATGTAAGAAACTCTTGCATTTGAAGTGAATTCGTTCATGTTTAAAGCAGTGTAACGGTAGGTCTTATCGTTTCCATTATAGAACGACTCGCTTTCAGAACCCAATTGGGTGTCTTCGTTAGAAACGTAGGTCAATGTGTTCTCGTTTACTTGCAATGCGATATCGATTGCATTTACAGGCTCTTCAGAGATGAACGATACTGGAACAGAAACTTTCGTTCCGTCAACTATAACGTTGTTCAAGTCAACTAAGATGTAATCTGTTTGGTTTGTCTTCAAGATACCGTCTGCGGTGAAGTCAGCGTAGCTTCCGTTCACGTCACCCAACATAATACCTTTGTAGTTCTCAGTACCAACTGTTGGACAAGTTGAGCTGTTCGCAGTGTAGTTAGAAACGTTTGTTGGTAAGATAAATGGAGCTACAGGAACTTTTCCTTTTGAGTAACCTACTCCGTCGTTTGAAGGGTAAGTAGCAGAAATTTGATACGCTGCAGTAGCTACACGAGCAAGATCTACAAAAACCCAATCTTTAGAAGCTTGACCGTTAGATACACCATTGTTATCGTAGTTCCATGCTTGCATGAATTCAGGGATAGCCAACGTTGCTCTTTGCTTCAATTGTGAAAGGTCACCTGCACTCACTACACCGTCTAAGTTCACATCCAATGCCATTACTTGGTATACAGATGGAGCAGCAAGTGTGTTGATCAAAAGAGTTTTTCCAATTACAGCATCTGCAGCGTTTACCAACAATTGAACTGAGTTCAAGTTGTTAATGTCTCTGTTGATTTGAACACTTGTACCGTTTGTCAAATTGTGTGTGAATTGTCCTGACACGTTCGGTTGAACAGCTGTTGAACTCACCGTTGAACCTGTTACTCCATTTATGTTTGTAATCAAATACGAGTTAGGAGAAGCTGAATTGTAAGCAATCGGGCTGTTATCAGACCAGAAAGTCAAGTTAGCAAGATAGTTCTGCTGCGTTGTTGAATACATTTTGCGAGTGGTTACTGGCTTTGTTTGTACTCCAGTGATATAACTTTCTTGTAAGAAAGAAACAGATACTGCAGAAGAGTCAACCGGAAGGAAATCAGATAATCTTGCGAATTCAACACAGAATATATCTCCAGTTCCTGCGAATTCAGCTGAAGCAGGGGCAGTTCCATCGAAATACAAAGACAAGTTTAAAACTCCAGGAGAAGAGATTGAAGCTGCAGTTTCAACATAAGTCGAGTTTACCAAAGTGTTGAATACGGTAACGTTGTAACCCGTTGTAGGGTTTACTACAGGAGCAACTTTCGTTGCATCGTAGTTAATCACCACGTCATATCCTTTTACGTTATCTACGGTGTAAGTAGAAGCAGCCGCAACAGGCACGCAGTAAGTAGCATTGTCACATGTTTGTGTAACTGCCTTCACTTCATATGGTAAAGCCAACAAGTCGTTAATCACCAATGTCAAAGTTGATGAAGTAGTAATTGCGCCGTTGCTATCTGTTGCTTTAGCCTCAACAGTCTTCGTACCTGAAGTACTGTTCCAAGTAGCAGAATAAGGGCTCGTAGTGTCAATACCAACTGATACTCCGTTTACAAAGAATTCAACTTGAGTGACAGTTCCGTCAGAGTCAGTAGCAGAAGCTGTGAACGTTACCGGTGTCAAAGAAGCACCCGCTCCTGTTGCAGCAGCAGCACTCGCGTAACTCGAAATAACTGCACTCGATGAAGGTGATGTGATAGAAACTGCTGGAGGAACGTTAGCTAGGACGTTCATCGTTACAATGTTTGAAGTACCGGTTAATCCTAGGTCATCTGTAGCAACAGCTTTAACTGTTTGTCCAGATCCTAAAACTGCAGTGTGGTTCATTGTGTATGGTTCCGTATTGTCAACTCCAATTGAAACGTTGTTTACGAAGAATTCAACTCCTGCTACCGAACCATCAACATCAGAAGCTGAAGCTGTGAATGTTAAAATAGTACCTGCAACGGTAGTTGTAGGTGCAGTAACTGTTACCGTTGGAGCTTGGTTAGCTGCTGAAGTGAAAGACAAAGTAGATGACTGAGTGCTTACACAATCGTTATCTGTAACAATCGCATATACAGTGTGAGCTCCTGCAACTGCAGTATAAGAAGCAGTGTATGGAGAAGAGTTATCAGTTGACAACAAAGTTCCGTCCAAGTAGAAAGAAACTTCAGTAATTGTTCCGTTTGCATCGGCAGCAGTAGCAGTGAATGTCATTGCAGTACCGTTGATGATAGCAGAAGTAGATGGAGAAGCTGCTAAAGTGATTGTTGGAGCAACGTTTGGAACAAGGGTAAGAGTTGGGTGAGTTAATTCAGCACCTGATGGGTTAGAAGAAACGTAGTTCTCTGCAACACCTGTCGCTATGTTTTGAATTTGTACGTTCAACGCGAAACTGAATTCTCCGTTAGTCGTGAACTGTCCAATTAATACCATGTTTGAAGACGTTGGACCTTGAACACCACCCAATGCAGCGATAGATCCGTTTGTAAGAACGATAGCGCCACCGTTAGTCTGATCCAACACATCAAGAGCCGTACCTAAACCTAATCCGTTTGGAACTACATAGGTTGTTCCTGAACTTGGTAAGAAACCGTCTTGTCCTGAAGCACCATTAATTGGCAATCCGAAACATCCACCTGGGTTATTGGCGAGGATAGACTGTGCGTTTCCTAATGTTCCATCAGTATCCTCAGATTTCAATACCCCCGCTTTACCGGCAGCAACACCACCTGTAGTAAACCAAGAGTCAATCATACCCGTGTTCTTTCTGATGTTGGTTGTACTTACTGTTCCTGGGTTAATTGAAACACCCCAAGATGGATCGTTGTAGAAACCTGTGGTTGAGTTAACTGTTAAGTTGTGTGCAGCATTACCGAACAAACTGTTGAACTTATATCCAGCAGCCATATCAACATACACGCGGTATGTTACTGAACTTGTTGTTAATGGAGTAACTGCTCCCGCCGAAGTTGCATCTGCGACGTCAGCTGCGTTCGCTTGATAATATTTCTCAACGACTATGCCTTGCAAGCCCTGTGAGAAAGCGCTCGACGATGCTACCATCAAGCCTAATCCAAGTAAAAACTTTATTGCTTTCATATTTTTTTGGTTACGGCTTCCGCAAGGCCCACCAATTTGTGGGCTTTGCAGAGACCTAATTTTTCTATTTTTTAGTTACAAGAAGTTCCGAATGCCGGAGCAAAAATTAAGAAGTCATTTACATCCGTAACACCGTCTAAGTTCAAGTCAGTAGCGCACGCACGAACACCAGTTGTAGCGTTCAACACATGCGAGTATGACCAGTTAGACAACCAATTTTCTCCGTTTACAGAAGAGAACGCACCACGATAGTTTGCCGGCTCGAAGAAACCATCGGCTGGAGCAGTTGGGCAACCTGTGATAGAAAGAGCTGGGTTAGGTGTAACATCATTCTTTTGAGAAAATACGTTTGTTGTTGTATTCAACGCAAAAGAGTAATCAAATCCTGGAATTGCAGACACTATATCATTCATATCTGTATCGTCAAACTGAATGTAATCCACAGTACCCGCAGCAATAGGAGTTGAACCGTTGGTAAGAGCATTTGTAACGCCAACAAAAGTGTTACAAACTACCTTCAAAGATTGTGAACCATTACCTGCAGTTGCAGATGCTGGTCCAGCTATATTCGACCAATTGTGCCAAGCTTCTCCACCTGTAGCATAAGATCTTGCACCAGAAATACTCTTCTGAAGCCACAGACCATTCTTGAAATTAGCAAATACTGAATTATAGATTTCACCTTCGGTTAATTCCTTTGCAGTAATGCCAGCTAAACCTGTGTTATCCGCAGTATTTGTTGCTTTTCCATTACCCATGAATGTAGCGTTGTAAATAACAGGATGTGAACGTGGCAGCAAGTTAGATTTATTATCATCAGCATCTGCTTCAATTCCGCTATCATTATCAGGACTTGATGTAGCGTCAGATTTCATTCCAAATACGAATTGCATTTTTCCTTTATAACCGCAATCCCAGTCGTACATATCATCGTTACCGAAAAGAGTTGTTACATATTTTAAATTAACTGTTCCTCCAAAGAATTCGATATTGTCATCTGCGCATGAAACAATTTCCAAATGATCAATTGTTGTTCCGCGACCTACAGACCCTAAGGTAAGACCATTGATCTCAGCTCCTACAGATAAAATTGCACCGCTGTGACGAATAGAAACATACTTCAAAACTCCAGAGTTGTCGTCGTCGTTGAAAGTTTCACCAGCACTTAAATTCACACCGTATTGATCTTGCGTATTTGAAGTTGCAAATCCTTCAATTGTTCCCAAACCATCTGCAACAGCTAACTTTCCGGCACCACCTGGAACATAAGGACCATTCGCAGCCAAGGTAAGGTTATTGGTAGCACGACCCAAGATAACTAATCCACCCCATTTACCAATATTACTTATGGCGTAAGAACCATCCATTGGATCAGCAGCAGCTGTGAAAACGATTGGACAAGATTCTGTTCCGGCTGCTAATAATTTACCACCACGCTCAATAACTAAAGCAGTAGCTTCCGCCGGAATTGTATTAGCAGCTCCTTTGATAACTGTACCTGGCTGAATAGATAAGGCTTGACCGTTTGGAATGTAAATCTTTTTGTCTAAGATGTAAGTGTTTTGACAAGTGAAACTTGCTCCACTGGTTAATTCACCACCATATGTGCCTGAAATAGCTGTGTAACCAGGAAGAGTAGATACTACAATCTCTGGACGAGAAGCTACTGGCGGACAACCACAAGCCGCTCCAAGATTTGATTGCGCTTGCATTGAAGCAAAAGCGCCAAAACCCAATGCAACAGTAGCAATGGCTTTAAAGATGTTTTGTTTTGTTTTCATTTGTTTAGTTTAATTTGGGGCAAAGATGCACTTTCAATAAACCTTTAAAATGAAGATGATTTTGTGGTTTTGTTAAAGAAATCAGCCAATAAGTTTCAAACATATTAACCCTTCTTCACATTGGGTTAACGAAACATTTTAGAAAAAAAAATAATTCAAAATTACTTGCTCTTTCTTAAACTAATAGATAATCCGATTGCAATTGGACGTCTGTTAATGCCTTGATTAGTTAAAGATGAAACAAATGAATTTATAAAAGATTCTGCTCTCAAATTCCATTTCTTGTCCAAGACAAAGTCGTATCCCACTGACACTCTTAATGCGTGATTGATTGTTCTGAAATCATTTTTCACAAGCACAGTTTCTTCTCTGTTTGATCCAGTGTAAGAGTATTTAATTCGATTATTGATGTAATAATTCAAAACATACCCGAAAGAAACAAATGGACGAACATATTTATTCGATCCGAAAGAATATGAAGCTATCACTGGAAGTTCAATAAATCTGTAATTTGATTTATACAAATCAATACCCAAATCAGTGAAGGAATCCATAGTTTCAACCATACTTAAATATCCTAAACCCGCACGCAGAGATAACTTTTCAGAAAACTTTTTCTCACCAAAAACCCCAACCGAATATCCAAAACCACCGCGTGAAATGTTATTCACATCGGTATTCAACCAACTCAATTCTTCTGAAGAAGAAGTGAAACACGAAGTGTAGCTTGGAGAAAAATAACCCCCTATTGCTATTGATTTCTGTGCACTGATTTGAACAGACAATACAACCGCAAACAATATAATTGAACCAACCTTTTTCATAATTAATTATTCTTTACGCAACGAATACTCATACCGTATCCTTTGTAAGTATGCTGTCTAAAAATTCGAGTTTGACTTGCGTCGAAGTATCGATACCACGCTTCATTTCCATAAGTAGTTGCGGCCCACCAAAATGAAGTGTTCCCTTGCAGATTAAGCTCTCCATTGAATACGCGGCAACCGCTAGGTTTTGCATTAAACTGATAAGTATCAATTCCAAATAACACAGCACCCTCAGGCCAACCTGCAGAATTTTTAGCAGTCAACAACTCAGCTTCTACCGAACCTCTCCAACCCAATGCATTAGATTCATTTTGCGACATTCCCACTTCTCTTTCTAAAACCTTCCAATCTTCATCTGTGGCTACATGCCACCCTTCCGGTGCAATATTCAGAGCCGATTCAACAACTGCATAATTGTAGAGCAAGCCATATTGACCGTTATTAATTTCGGTGTACGAAGGTGTTGTTGCCCCAGACCACAGGGTGTCATTGGAGTTCTCGTCAATGAATGTTATAGCTGAACCGTCATTGAATTGTGTCACACGTAAATTCTCTGCTGTCCACCACTGATTTCCAATTTTAACAGTCTTATAAGTATTTCCTTCAATATCAGTTACGCTGCCTATTTCAACAACAGGTTGCTCTGGATTATCCACAGTGCAGGATTGCAATACAGCCATGCAAACCAAAGAAAAAACAGTTGTGGATTTTAAAAGTAACGATCTCATAACTTGATAAATAATTTGTGTTTGCTCATTCCTCCATTTGAAACTTTCATTTGATATATACCAGGGACTAAATCTGAAATTTCAAGTGGTACAATCACATTCAACTCAGAAGAAGTAAAAGAACCTGATCTCATATTCCAACCATATGAATTGTAGATTTCGTAATTCCATGTTCCATCGATACCAGAAATGATGTTCAATGAGATATTCGATTCTGTTGGATTAGGATAAACCATTATATCAAAGTCGTTTCCCATCAGTGACGGACAAACTTCTTCTATGTTTCGACCTAAACAAGATCCAGGATAACAACACAAATCTTGAATATTGAAATTAGCTTGTGGGTTGTAATTACATGCCAATGAATCGGTACAACCGAGGACTACAGGCGTGATACATGAGCCTTCCTCAAAACAGATAAAAGCAGAATTGTATTCCAAAAAATTCGGATTTGTGCATCCGCATGAATAAGGATAACTCAAGTATGAATTATAGACTTCGTTTTCGCCGAGAAGTGAGTCTATGCTCACATAGTTGACTAAAGTTGGAACACCATTTACCAATTCTTCAACCGTAATATTAATTTTGAAGGACAAGTCTCCCAAGGTTGTTAATTGCGCAATAATCACCTGATTGCTATCCGCAACAGTTCCTTGAACTCCCGAACAACTTAATTCAAATGCCGAACTCTCGTATGAGGTCTGCGGAACCAACGAGCCAAAGATGGTAGAATCTGTTCCAGATAGGAAATCCAATACTCCTGCATTATACCAATTAATTGGAACCGAATTCAATGTGTCCATACCATCAGCAAGAGTCAACGGAATACCATAAGTCGGATCTTCATTAATGAGCAAACCACTCGAAATAGCAGCACTTCCTCCATCGTTATTTGCGCCACCAACAAATGAGCCGTCAGTGTCTTGGTCCTTCAAAATTCCATAGTAGTACTTCGTACCTTGTCTCGCCGTCTGACCCAACGTTAACCATGTATCCAACGCAACAGTGTTCTCTAAATATCTTCCTTTAATAAAATCTTTCCCAAAAGTTTGACCGTCTAGAATATTATTAAAAAACACTTCTGAACTTGAAATCGAAAACGGATGATTTGTGTCACCATAAACACGCTTGAGAATTGTTCCCGGTTTTAGGTCAACATAGATGCGATAAGTTGTCGAACCAATTGGAACCCCCCCACCAGAAGTGTCTGTAGCATCATTCACATCGCTTAGGTAATACTTTTCTATAATCACTTTCTCCAATTGCGCTGAAGCGCAATGCGCAGCAAAAATTGAAAGGAATATGGTTGTTAAAAATGTCTTCATCTCAATCAATAATTAAAGTTTGTAAGCGAAGCTGACTAAGAAATTCGTTCCATATCTGAATCGATCAAAGTCTACATAACCATTTGGCAAATCATAGGATCTGCGCACAGGCGAGTTTAATATATCGCGAACAGTGATACTCGCGCTATAGTGTTCACCCAATGTTTTACTGATCTTAAAATCTAACAAGTGGCGTGGGATTTCATACACATCGGGTCTTCCTTTCACCGCACCAGCAATAACCAATCGTGGACCTTGCACGTTGTAACTTATAGTAGCCGTTAAGCCTAATGAATCGGCAGTATAAGAGAGAATCGAATTGAACAAATAAGGTGCTTGTCCAAACATGGGACGATAAAGGGTATCTATGATTGTGTAAACCTTAATTCCTTCGACAATTTGCAAATCCTTTCTCACGAATTCCGCCTTTGATTTCACTAAAGTCAGATTCGCTCGAAACTCGAAATTCCTTCCAAGTTGTTTCTTCCCTTCAATCTCAATTCCTTGCACTGTCGATTGCTCAATATTGTCCCAAGTAATACCTGCGCCACCAAATCCCATTTCTATGTGATTACGGAAATCTTTGTAGAATATGCTTGCTGAGACGTTGTCACCATTCTGAAAATATACCTCTCCTCGAAAATCATAATTTGAAATTCTGGTCATTTTCAAATCCGAATTTCCATAAATGACAGTTCGAAACTCATTATCGAAAATTGCAGCATCGCTTAGCTCACGTATACTTGGTCGGGCAACAGATTGACTGTAGTTGAAACGCAAATTACTTTGAGCCTCCTTCTTCGTCTTCAATTTGTAAATTAAACTCCCACTTGGCAGAAGATCCCATTGGTCAATAGAAGCAGCATTCACTAGTGCGAAACCACCGACATTTTCTCTTCGAATGTCGTTCAATCCATACCCTTCCTCATAAAACTTATCCGCATCTGTAAAAATATCGGTATGTTCAACACGAGCACCCCCAGAGAAACGAAGCGATTGGTTTAGTTCGAAATCGACCAAACCATATAAAGCTTCAACGTTACTATTTCCGAAACTGTGATTGCGCTCAAAATCAAAATCAGCATAATAATAATCAAGTATTCCGTCGTGAATAACAAATTTGTCTAAACTCAAATAACTGTCAAG
The DNA here is from genome assembly GCA_039805165.1 of Bacteroidota bacterium. Lineage (GTDB taxonomy): Bacteria > Bacteroidota > Bacteroidia > Flavobacteriales_D > Sanyastnellaceae > CAIZGX01. Next base: position 23,552 of record JBDLUS010000177.1, read on the forward strand.
GTCACCATCTAACAATGGATCTACAGATATCTGATTTCCTGCAAACAATCTATACTCGTTGTTGTCGATTTTTCGGTAATTGCGTTGTGTTGCTGCTCCAAACTTAATTTTACGGGCAACTCCTTCGATTTTCGACTTGATTGGCATTTCAAAACCAATTCTTCCATCGAAAATATTTTCATCCAAGTAACGATCGAATCGACGAATACCTTCACCGGCGTTCGGTGAAAATTGATAGCCTGTTACTGCAGAGTAATCTAAGAACCTAATATACTGAGTCGCTTTAAAATCAGGGGCTATACTGCTACCATCAGTGTACGATGCATTTAAATCGAGTTTAAGTTTGAGCGAAGGAATGTAATGTTGCGAGGAGTATTGATAAACAAACTGTTTGCGTTGCTCATAAAAAATATTCTTTGTGACCGCTGCTTCTTGAAAAAGTATACCTTCTGGCATTTCTTCAAAACTCCCTACATCGTTGTTACCAATGATATTCGGCATGAATAGCAACGAAATTTTGTTGTTCTTATTTAACTTATATGCAACGTTAATGAGCGCACTTATTGAATTTGTTTCACGGCTAATCTTCGCACTGTCTTGTCTATCGAAAAGATATCCCAAAGATTCATCACCCACTCGCTGAGAAATTCCATTTGGATCGAAGCGAATAGCGGATCCGTATTTAAATCCGAAAATAAAACCCAACTCTTTTCCGAAAAGTGTTTTCTGATCTCCAATACTGAAACTTTGTGAAAAATTAATTGGTGCGCGTCTGTATTTCGTGTTCCAATTGTTGCTGAAACCATTGGCATAACTTGTTCCGTTCGGATTAATCGTATTGAACGCATGTGGCTTGTAAGTAGAATTGTATTGATCTCGTGCATTTGCGAATGCCGCAGGGTCATTGAATTGGGCTGCAGGTAAAAGACCCAACTGAACCAAACCTAGTCTGAAATAAGCATCGCCTTGTGCATCTCCATCACTCCAACCGTTAATGCCTTGTTGGGCAAAATAATCTCCCAAACCTAAGGCAACCATTTGCTGATAAGTTGAAGGGTCAAGATTTGGAACTGTCAGGTTTTCGTTATCTCTAATTCGAAGACCGTTATCGAAGCCCAACCAATCGGTGCTACTTCGGTCTGAAGTAATGAAATTCTTGAAAGTCGTTTGTGCATTGTATCCGAATTGAGACTCTATATTTACAGCTAGTTTATCTGGATAATCTTTCGTCTCTACAGAGATATATGCACCCGCCCAATCCCCTGGCAAGTCGGCACTTTGAGTTTTTGAAATAACAATGTTGTCTACCAAACTTGAAGGGAAAATATCGAGCTTAATGTTGTTGGTTAACGGATCTAATGTAGGAATCCGAGAGCCATTCAGAGTAGTACGCACATAACGGTCACCAATACCTCGTACTGTAATCAATCCACCGTTTGTTGAAACTCCAGAAACACGAGCGATGGCATTCACCACACTTGCGTCACCAGTCTTTTTCATAACTTCCGCTGAAATGAAATCCAATGTTACAGCCGAATTCATTTTCATCTTTTCCATATAGCCGTCGTTCGCTTTTACACGCTTAGCAACGACATCCATTCCCTTCATTACACTTGCAGAACTAATAAGCGTGTATTCATTGTTTAATGTATTTCCACCACTCAACTGAATTTTCTCTTCTAAGGTCTGATAACCCATGATGATAAAATTCAATGTGTACATCCTGGAATCTGGAAGCTTGAGGGAAAATGCACCGTCGAAATCTGACTGTGTAATGACAGACTCATTCTCAACAGCACGAACAATTACGCCATACATGTTTTCTCCTTTTTCATCTGTAATTTTTCCTCTTAATGTTCCTTGTGCATTTGAGGCAAAGGCAACTAGGAAAAGAAAAAGAACCCCAAAAAAGTTTTTCATGTCAACTAGTTTCTAAATTCTTATTTCTTAACAAATTTCAAGCTGTGAACTTGTCCTTTTCTTTCCAATTGAACCGTGTAAAAACCACTCGGTAAATTCGAAGTGTCAATGGCCTTCTTCGCGCTCCAATAAACCTCATTCAAAACCACGCGACCTGTAACATCGAAAATATTTAGGGTCACTTTATCCACCTGATTGTTCGACTGAATCAACGTCAATTCGTTCTCGCATGGATTTGGGTAGGCTGAAAAACCCACTTTAGAAACAACTCCAGTTGACTCCACCAAATCAATCACCGGTGGTAATGAAGTATATATTAAAGTGGTATCAACCAATTCTCCAGCTTGTGCAGAGTCTGGAACAAATATTTGGCTTTCACCAGCAACTGGAGTAGAGAGTTGCAAATTCAATCTGAAACTGAAAACACCGTCAGTTGTAAACTGTCCCAATAAGACATGATTGCTCGGTGTAACACCTTCCATTCCGCCCAATGCAGCAATTGCAGCGCCGTTTGTGGTGAATTCGTTTCCAACTGTTTGATCGAAAATATCTAACTCCGTAGTAATTCCCAATACGTTTGGAAGAATTGGTGCACCTGGCATTAAACCGTCTACCCCATCAATTCCTGTAATTGGCAATCCTGCCAATGCATCGTTGTTCGCCAAAATACCTTGGTTGTTTCCAATAGTACCATCGCTGTCTTCTGTTTTTAAAACACCGCACAAACCGCTTGCAACACCGCCAATGGTGAAATAAGAATCGATTAGGGTTGTATTCTTTTTGGTGTTATTTACACTCGTACCTTGGTACACTTTAAAACCATAATTCGGATCGTTATAAAACGCCGTAGTCGTATTCACATTCATGGTGTGCTGTGGAGATCCAAACAATTGAATAACCTTATAACCTGGTAATAAATTGGCGTAAACTCTATACGTAACAGAACCTATGTGCAGCGGATACATTGCACCGTTGTCACCTGCGTCTGTGCTATCAGCAGCATCTGAAACATAGTATTTTTCAACCACAATTCCTTCTAAGCCCACTTGTGAAAATGCGATAGTTGAAGCAAGAAGAGCTGAGATAAAGAGTAATCCTTTTTTCATTTGATTTATTTTTTCTTTGTTTTATTTTTTTTTCTGTTTGAATTGAATATCAAATCGGGATGTGTCCATTCACTTTCTTCCGTAATTGGATTGCGAGCTACATACTTCTGCGAGCTGCCATTTGGGGCTCCAATAAGCAAATTCAATTCAAATGATAATTCACCCACTGTAGTAAGCTGAGCAATAAGAACACAATTCGTTGACAATGAATCGGCACCTACAGCGCCCTTTCCTAAAGCAGCCCATGCACCATTATCAGTGAAAATTCTTTTTTCAGAAGTCGTCGTTCCGACAACCTTCGACAAGAAATCCATTTGAAAGAAAGTCGGAACAGGCAACACGGCAGAACGCTTCATTCCGTCTATTTCATTTAATGAAACAGATTTCTTTTTGCCCTTGAAATAGCCTTTTTCAAAACCAATAAACTCATCACTTTCGGAATCGTCGTATTCTTTCATTATCCCCAAATGTCCCTCAGCGCATGCACCCGCAGAAAGCCAAGAATCTAATAGGGTAATATTCTTTTTGTATGTACGCTCTGGAATAATGTTCGGATGCGTATTTCCATTTTCCAAATGGTTGTAGAAATTTTCAGTTGACTCAATCACCAACGGATGCTGCGGAGAGCCATATGCAGCTTGAAATCGAAAACCTGGTTTTAAGTCAACGTATATTCTGTATGTCACACTTCCTTCAGCAAGGTCACCGCTGAATAATTTTCCTGCGTTATCCGCTTTGGTAGAGACATAAAATTTCTCCACAACAATTCCTTCCAAGCCCTCTTGAGTGAAACCTCTAAAACCCAATAAAACGCTTATGATTACTGCAAGAAATTTTAATGTCTTCATTACCTAAAAATCTTCTGCAAGAATATGAATGCAAAGAAAAAATCATATTAATCGAATATTACGAATTGCTCAATCTATTCGCACTTGTGTGAGGAAATTGTTAAATGAGAACAGCCCCTCGAAAGGGGCTGCTCAAGAAATAATTACCAACTTATAACTTTACAATTGTCTTATTGATTTTTCCAATTCGAAGAACATAATACCCAGCAGACCAATCAGAGGTATCAATCGTTGCAATTGATCGCATTGGGTTCAATGTGGTTATCAGGCTACCGACTGCATTGTAAATATAAATGGTATCCAAGTCATTGCCTAGACTCGCTATTGTCAATACATTTTGAACTGGATTTGGGAAAACGTTAAAGTCAAATGCACTTAATTCCTCAACGTTTACATCACTCGTACTCGGATTGCAATCGTCGTCAATTCCGTTTTCCCATATTTCAATTGCGCCTGGATTCACTTGCGCATTCGTGTCGTCGCAGTCTGTGTCGTTTGTTACGAAAGGGTTACCTGGATCAGAGCAATAGCTTTCACTGTTATTTATGTCGCCGTATGTATCACCGTCTGCGTCGGCGTAATAACTTAAGAATACCAATCCGTTGTCAATGACTCCATCGCAATCGTCATCGTTTCCGTTGCAGAATTCAGCTGAACCTGGATAAACCCCAAACGCATTATCGTTGCAATCGCCATCTGTTAAGACATAACCATTCGGTTGCTCGCAAGAAAACACCGCATCAGTTGTATTACCAAATGTATCTCCATCATTGTCGAAGTAGTAGTTCGCAAAAGCCAAACCGTCATCAACAAGATTGTTACAATTATCATCAACATCGTTACACACTTCCATCATTCCATCGTTCACAGAAGCATTCATGTCGTTGCAATCTCCAGCAGAGGTAATGTATCCTGACGGTTGAACGCAAGTGCTAATCAAAGTTGAAGCATTGCCATACCCATCCATGTCCATGTCTTCATAGAAGTTCTGATTTGGTAAAACCGTTGCTTGTAACGTGTCAGTATCAGTACAACCAAAAGCATTGGTTCCTGTTACAGTAATCTCTTCTGAAATGAAAAGACTTATTCCATATGTATTTGATACTCCATTGCTCCAAACATAATCTACAGCCCCACTCGCATTGAATTCAACATAAGTTCCTTCGCAAACAGTGACATCTGCACCCGCGTGCACGACAGGAAGTTCATTCACTTGAACATTCCATTGCTGAGTAGACTCGCAACCAAATTCATTTGTTCCTAAAACAGTGTATACTTCTGAAATCACCGGAGTAACTAATGAACCGTTTGCAATAGTTCCATTCCAAACAATACTGTCAGCACCTTGTGCGCTCAATTGAATTTCATCACCCAAACAAATTGAAGCATCTACAGGAACAGTTAGAACTGGCAATGCATGAATCGTTATAACGATATCGCTATAGCTATGATTGCACTGAAGAGGTGAGTTTGAAATTTCTAAATGGTATACACCACTTTCAGTAGCAGAAATGGTTTCAGCGTTTATCATTCCAAAAGCCTGACCATCTTTGAACCATTGTGAACTCACATTCGCGTTCACCGTTGCCGACAATTCAATAGACTCTCCGTCACATGCTGAAGTGTTGATTGGTGCGGTAACAACTGCTGAAAGAGTGGCACAAGTATTCGCTGCAAAAATTGATAAAGTGCTACTCACTTCATTCGCAAGAATTACAATGGCTTGTCCGTTTGGAGAATCTTCTGCCGAGATGAAAATTATTCCTTCAGCACCCAAATCCGGGCCACTTTCAGCGAGCGTTCTGTTGTTTACGTATGTGACAAAAACTGGAGCATTTGGATTTTCCACATTGAAGACCATACATCCACCCACACGTTCTAATGCAATAAATGCATAGTGTATGCCGTCTATTTCTGCAACGGTTACTCCTTCTGGCTCCGGGCCCTTGTCGTCACTTCTATTCTTGGAAACAGCAGCGCCAGTAGAATTCGAAGCATTGAAGAAAGCAGAAGTTAAAGTTGAATTTGCCGTTATTTTTTCAAATAAATCTTTTGAATCGAAAACCAATTCATTCGTTGCAGCGTTACGAATTGTGAACGAACGAGAGCCCATTACATGCAACTCATCGTAATCGCCATCTCCGTCTGTATCACCTGAATACTTCAAGGCACTTAGTCTTCCTAAAAATCTATTGTTTCTTAAGATAGACGCTTGTGGGAATGCAACGGGATCAAGGTTGTTAAAGACTGATGAAGAAATTCTGTTTGCATCTATTACAGAACCAAACTCCCGTGAATCACCTTCGTTCGCCATGAATACATATCCATTTCCATTTATGGTAGAATAAGAAATTGCATCGGGCATGTATACACCGCGAATAGGAATTCCAGATGTATTCAATATTGCACCACTTTGATCTGAAGCATCCAACGAGTTTCCAGATTCTTCAGAATAATCTGCAAATCCCAAAGGACGAATAGATTCAATGGTGTTCGTTAATAAATCAACAACCAAAATGGCATTGTTCTCTTGTAATGTTATGTATGCTTTGGTGTTGTCGTCTGACACAGCAACATATTCTGGTTCTAGATCTTGAGCAACCGTTGCTGAAGTTGAAAATATTCTTATACCCTGTGCACGAAGAGCTACTTCTTGTCCGTTGAATTGGGTCAATGAAATTTGCGTTGCATTTGCATTTGTCACATTCGCAATACCTCCACTAATGTCTACAACAGTTATTGAACCTTCCGGGTCAATTGAGTAAGTAGAATTCGGCTCTCCTTCATTCGCTGTGATAACTTTCGTGTAATCTTTAGAGAATGTAATCATGTCAGGCATTGCGCCAGCAATTACTTCATTTACATAGATACCATCTGGATTGAAGAACACAATTTTTCCATTTTCTTGAGCATTCGGATTCTCAATTGCAACAGCTACAATTCCGTCATGAACCGCAATAGAATTAATGTTACCATACGGAGTCATATCAATTGATGAAATCAAAACCGGAGCAGCGGGGTTGGCAAAGTCTACAATATCCATCTTTGCAGCAACGCTGTTTGCAATGAATAAGCGTTGCGTTAATCTGCAATGGGCAACGATTTCAGCAGAGTTGATACCAGAAGCTCCATTAGAGAAACTTGAAAGCAAATTCAAATTCAACTCGTTTGTTGAAGGGATGTCATTAACCTCATTGTCTTTAATGAATATAATTCTGTAGTTATTTGACGCATGAACAACCCCATTGCTTGACGAGAGAATTCTAACAATTATACGTTCCGCATTTTCAATCACCGAATCATCAATAATGGAAACCGAATGATTCACCACTCCGTTCGTAAGTGGCTCAATTACTAAAGAGTCTATCCACGTAAAATCAGAACCGACAGTAGCATTGGAATAAACAGAAAGTTCAAATTGAACATTAATAGGTAATGCATTTGCGTTCGTCACAGATACAGGAATTGAAACCAAGCCCGCGTTTTCATTTACTTGAATGAAATTGGAAGCCGATGCAATACTTATTTCCGCTTGAGGACAGCCAACGTTAATTAACCCGTCGCAGTTATCGTCAATTAAATTCAAACAATTCTCAGATGCTCCAGGAGAAATGGCCGCAGCGTTGTCGTCACAATCTGTGTTTGAAAGAACGAAGCCGAGCACCGCTGAACAGCTTACAACAGAAGAATCTAAAGTTCCATATCCATCTGCATCTTGGTCTAGGTAATATGTTTGACCGTATGTGCATGAATTATCATTTGTTGTAGCTGAAGAATTGTAATTACAAGCTACAGCGTCCATACATCCTGAGACTGGATTCAAGGGTTGAATAGATGTTCTTGGAGAACCAACATTTATTGCTGCATCGGCACTATTAACAGTTACTTGACTTTGAATTGTTCCTAAGACACTCGCTAATCCGACATTGGCAGCACCTACATACATCGGATCGAAGTTTCCTGCAATATCATAACCCCAATAAAAAGAGGATCCTGCTGTTGCAGCGCCAAAACTTACGCGCCAAACTTCTGTTCCGCTAGCATTAAAAACAATCACCCCATCTCCCGAAGAAGAAAGACCAATTCCACTACCTGTGTAAGTTCCTACTTGGACATCCTCTGCCAAACCCCAGAATGTTCTGAACGTCGAAGCATATGCAGCACTGGCGTTCTCACAAAACATTACTCGCTCATTTGGAGCAATGGATGTGACTCCATTCAACAAAACAGACGTTGCAAAATTGAACGAATTATCGTCCACCTTCCAGCCCGTAATATCAATAGCTGTGCTCCCGTAATTCGTCAATTCGAACCAATCAGATGTTCCACCGCTCGACATCACTTCAGTAATTCGAACTTGGGATTGAAGAGATAAGGAGCATACCAACAGAAGTAACCCCAATAAAGACTTTTTCATGTGAATGATTTTTATGCAAATCACCACACACCTTGCTATTAAGAAATTAACTGTAGATAAACGTTACGTCAATTACAACCGACTCCTTGTTAATTCAATGTTCAATATGAAAATTCTACGTTATAAAAATGTGCGCGAATCGTTAAGAAAAAAATACCCCCGCCGTGACTCGAACACGGATTAGCTGTTTAGGAAACGGCCGTTTTATCCTGTTAAACTACGGAGGCATATGCCACTATTCCACCTTCAACTTCTTCAACTTGAAAATAGATGATGTCGGAAATTCAATTTTCGCCTTTCCATCTCCATTAAATGCAAAGACATCAGTTACCCAAATATGCTCGGTTGAAACAATAAACGAAACGCCGTGTGAACGACTGTTATCCTTTAACATATTCTTATTGTGTCCCGGAGAGCCTTTCCACTGGTCGAACGCGTGCTCCGCCATATTCAATGCAATGGTGGAAATATCTTTTCCCTTGATTGAGGTGTTGTACAAAGCATTCTCTGCGCTCCAATGCAGCTTCTCGTTTCCATTGCTAGCATACAATACGCGATCTCCAACATGTCTGCCTGTGAAGTACCATGTCTTCGCACGCTCAGTGTGCGTAAGCTCATGCTGACGTTTCATCCACAATGAATGATTCATTCCTGCAATCCACAAAGTGTCATTCCAATGCAATTCAACCAAGCTCTTTTCCTTTCTATAATTATTTATAATTTTATGGAAATAATACGCCGCCATTCGTTCTATACAAGCAATTGAATCTGTTGAAGATTTCAAAACAAATGAAGGAATTGACTCAGCCCTGTAAGGTATCTGCGCGTTGAGGTTCTGAAGGAGAAAAAACGTAATAAACAATAAAACAAATCTCCTCATTATTTCAATTTTAAGATTACTCATGCAAATCTCGGTATAATTCGAATGTAGAACACAATTCATGTTATTTTTGAAGTATGAAACAATTTGCACTCTTTCTAATTGTCCTTTGTACGATTGTTATTTCCTCGTGTCGAAAAGACCTCGATACCAAATGTAAATCATATACGCGCGTGACCGTAACCAACTTGTTGGGTGCTGAACAATTCCATTTAGACAGCACATACACCAACGCAGCCGGAGAAGACTATCGCGCTTATATGCTCAAGTACTATCTCTCCCACATGGCCCTGGTGAACGAAAACGGAGAGCGAGTTGAATTGTATGCGCATGAACTTATTGACCAATCGGTTCCCTCTTCGTTGGAACTTGGAGATGTTACAATACCAGATGGACATTACACTTCACTAGAATTCAACTTAGGCGTTGATTCACTTCACAATCATTCGGGAGACCAAGGAGGAGATCTAGATCCGATGTATGGAATGATTTGGACCTGGAACACCGGTTACATTTTCTTCAAGCACGAAGGGTATTTCTCCTCAAGTACTTCCGGAACTGAACAGCCACTGATCTATCACTACGGGACAGATCGCGCATTGGCACCAATTTCAATACCCTTGGAACTTCACGCAGACCGAAACGCGTCTGTGATCAATCTTCAATTCGATTTGAACAAATTGTATAGCAATCCGAATACAATAGCCTTCACAGGAAACAACAATCACCAAAGTTTATCCACTTCAGACATTCCATGGATCAACGCTCTTCGTGCGAATTTTCCAAACGCATTTTCGGGTAGCGCATTCGTATTCTTACAAGAATGAAAAAGTTAATTGTTGCCATATTTTTTGTTTTTCCTCTTCTCTTTGTTGCTTGCGACAAATCCGAAGACGAGACTCCTACTGCAACGCCCTATAACCTTGTCATTCCAGAAGGACTTCCACCTATGAACATTCCTTCCACTAATCCACTTACGGTTGAAGGAGTAGCCCTTGGGAAGCGTTTGTTCTATGACCCTATTTTATCTGGAGACAATACACAGAGTTGTGCCAGTTGTCATTTACAAGAATACGGATTTACGGATCCGAATCAGTTTAGCACAGGCATAGATGGCATTCAAGGAGAACGAAATGCCATGCCTCTTATAAACTTAGGGTGGCAAACGAAATTCTTCTGGGACGGCGGTGCAAACGGAATGGAAAGTCAAGTTATGGGTCCCATTACTAACCCTATCGAAATGCATGAAACAATGGCGAATGCTGTTGCTAAATTGAATGGACATTTGGAATATCCCGAACTATTCAAAGCAGCCTTTGGCAGTTCCCAGGTGACTTCTCAAAACATCATGCGTGCCATTGCTCAATTCGAGCGGACACTCATTTCTGGAAATTCGAAATACGACCAATACATGCGCGGGGAAGTATTACTCACCGCTCAAGAATTGAATGGAAAAGCGTTGTTTGAAGACATGGATAAAGGTGATTGTGTGCACTGTCATTCAACGGGATCCACCTTCAGCGATTTTGAATTTCGAAATACAGGATTAGACAGCATACCTGTCGATGAGGGTCGATTCCGCATCACCCTGAACGAAAGCGATAAAGGAAAATTCAAAACACCTTCACTTCGAAATGTTGAGTTAACAGGTCCTTACATGCACGACGGCAGATTTCAAACTTTATTGGAATGTGTTGAGCATTACAACACGGGATTCCATTACAGCGCTAACCTCGACCCGAACTTATACTTCGCAGTAAAGGGAAGAATGACTCAGCAGGAAATGGAAGATATCGTTGCCTTTTTGAAAACGCTAACAGACATGGAGTTCGTTAATAATCCTGCCTTTCATTAATTCATCACCCTCCCCAATTCTCTCTGTCTAAACTTCGGTACTGAATAGCTTCTGAAATATGCTCGCTTTGAATTTTTTCTGAAGCTGCTAAGTCCGCAATCGTGCGAGCGACTTTCAAAATACGTTCGTACGCGCGCGCCGATAATTGAAGCTTATTCATTGCCAACTTCAACAATTCAGAACTGGCTTCGTCCAAGGCGCAGTGCGACTTCAACTCCTGCGTATTCATTTGTGCATTGTAATTTGTTTTGCTCTCACTGAATCGCTCCGACTGTAGCTCTCTTGCATGAGTAACCCGCTCACGAATACCTGCACTGCGCTCACCAGCACGCTGCTCATGCAAGCGTGCAAATGGAACCGGCGTCACTTCCACATGCAAATCAATACGATCCAACAACGGTCCACTCACCTTGCTCAAATAACGCTGCACCACTCCTGAACCACATGTACACTCCTTTTCCGGATGATTGAAATAGCCGCAAGGGCATGGGTTCATTGAAGCAACCAACATAAAACTCGCCGGATACTCAACACTGAACTTACTGCGCGAAATAGTCACGTTCCGATCTTCCAACGGCTGACGCATAACTTCCAATACCGTTCGCTTAAATTCAGGCAATTCATCCAAGAACAAAACACCGTTGTGTGCCAATGAAATTTCTCCAGGCTGAGGGTATGATCCTCCCCCAACGAGCGCGACGTCAGATATCGTATGGTGAGGGCTTCTAAACGGACGATTCACAATTAACGCATCGTGTTTTTTCAATCTTCCAGCTACGCTGTGAATCTTCGTGGTCTCCAATGCTTCGTCTAAAGACAAAGGCGGTAATATAGATGGAAGACGCTTCGCCAACATCGTCTTTCCCGCGCCAGGCGGACCAATCAGAATAAGGTTGTGTCCGCCCGACGCTGCAATCTCGAACGCGCGCTTAATGTTTTCTTGTCCCTTCACATCGGTGAAATCCAACGCAAAATGTTGCGTCTGCAACGACTGAAATTTTTCTTTTTCGAATGGAAATTCTTCCAACCTTCCTTCACCTTTGAAAAAATTTACAACGTCTAAGATGCACGGAGATCCATAGATTTTTAATCCATCGACCACCGCACATTCAGGTGCATTTTCTATCGGGACAATAATGCCTTCAAACCCATCACGCTTCGCTTGAATGGCCATGGGCAGAACACCTTTAATCGGACGAATACTTCCGTCTAACGAAAGCTCTCCCATGATGATGTATTTCGAAAGTTCTTCATTCGGGATTTGTTCGGTCGCAGCCAACAGTCCAAGCGCAAGCGGTAAATCATACGCCGTACCTTCCTTTCGAATATCGGCAGGCGCCATGTTAATGGTGTAATTCCGGATCGGATTCTTCATTCCTGAATTCGTGAACGCCGCGCGAATGCGCTGCTGCGCTTCTTTTACAGAGGTATCTGGAAGTCCAACCATGTTCACCAACGTTCCTTTGTCGGCATGAACTTCAATCGTAATGAGATAGGCATTCACGCCGTGAACAGCGCTGCCAAATGTTTTTGCAAGCATAAATTTTTTCTTGCAAATGACTTTTCAATAAAACGAAAAAGCAAGAAAGTCATATGCCATAACCTTCTTGCTTCTCTTTCTGAAACCCTCTTCAATCAAGCGTTTCAGCGTATTATATGTTGAAATAACTACCTTAAGACTTCTTCACAAACTTCGTTAAAATCACGATTTGCTGTCCGTCTATCTTTCCTTCAATCTGCTCAACGTTGTCATGAACCAATCGAATGTTTCTAACTGCAACACCTACGTTTGCTTTCACTTGAGATCCTTTCACTTCAAGCGTTTTAATCAATGTTACTGTATCTCCATTCTGTAAAATGGCTCCGTTCGAATCTTTGTGAAATTCAATTTCTCCTGAATCTTCTTCGTCTCCTGCAGCACGCGCCCACGTCAGTTGATCTTCTTCCAAATACATCATATCAATCGCATCTGCCGCCCATGAATTCGTCTTCAAACGATTCAACATTCTCCACGAAACAACTTTCACCGCAGGAACTTCACTCCACATGCTTGTATTTAAACAACCCCAATGGTTGGCGTCCAATGCAGCACGCTTCTCCAATTGTGACTTACATACTTCGCAAACCAAAATGGTCTCGTCTTCATTTCCGTCTGAATGCGGAGGAACTTCGTACACCGATAAGTTCTCTTTCGCCTCGCACAATTCGCAACTTCCGTTACTACGTGCATGTAGTTTTTGTTCTGTAGTCATTTCTTTAATTAGTCAATATTTTTTTCAATGAAGTCAATAAAACTGTGAATGACTTTGATGTGAATTTCTTGAATACGATCGGCGTATCCCATCCAAGGAACACGCACTTCGAAATCGCACAATGGAGCCAATTTACCGCCGTCTTTTCCTGTTAAGGCTATAACTTTCATTCCTTTCGCTTTCGCGGCTTCAGCGGCCTTAATCACATTGGCAGAGTTACCACTGGTTGAAATGGCCAACAAGACATCGCCTTCATTTCCGATGGCTTCAATCATGCGCGAAAAAACAAAATCATATCCATAGTCATTTCCCACACACGACATGTGCGAAGGGTCTGAAATGCTCATGGCTGCAATGGCAGGACGATTGTCGCGGTATCTTCCCGAAAGTTCTTCAGCGAAATGCATGGCATCGCACATGCTTCCCCCGTTACCGCACGACATGATTTTCTTGCCCAACTTTAATTGGGAAGACATGCACTGTGCACTGTTGTTTACGGAAGTTAAAAAGTCAGGAGACGCTAGCAATTGCGAAAGCAACTGATGCGCTTCTTCGAAATGGTTCTGAACGATCATGCTGCGAATTTACAGCAATCATTGCATAGGTATGTATTTGAAATCGCGAATCACTACTTCATGCGTTAATCCGTTGTTTGGGCCGATGGCTGAAAATGGTAGAGTCCAGAAATTCATGCGACAATTGGTGGTTGCACCTGGAGCAGGAATAACAATGGGTTGAGAAGTTTGATTACCTTCTTGCTTCACACGTGGAGGATTATTCAAATTGAACGACCACGTAGCAATAGGCGTCGCGTTTTCATAATCTTCACCCGCATAACTGTACCAAGTAATCAGTGTATCGGTCCAATTAAACATATGCGTTGTAACACCCTTTAAAACGTCTGGATCTATAAAACGCTCACGTGTTCTCTCCGGATAAAATGCTCCGAAGCTAACAGGCTGCACCGAAAACGTTGTTGGCTCTTCTGCCGTAGCATCTCCCCACTTCGAAAATTCGATATCTACTTCGCTGTTTCCCTGCGTTAACAGGGTGTTGTTGTCCCAAGTGAACAATCCGAAAACTACGTTTTCAGAAAACGACATTGGATCGGCTTGTATGGTGAAAATATAAGTTCCGTATCCCAAGTTATCTTGTCCAACCACTTCCGAAGAATACCAAGTATCTCCGTGCTTCGCAATGGTCAAGTGCAAGTATCCGTTTTCATCTACCCACACGTCGTCGTAAAGGCGAGAGAAATTGTTTGGTCCAGGACCAACAGGCGTATTGCTGTATTTAATGTCCCACTTGCGTCCTGCGAAGTCTACAACATCGCCCTGACGACCCAATACATCTTCCGGATTAGATTGCTTACACGTAATCAACGTTACTGAAGCAAGCACTAAAAACAACAAATATCTTTTCATCTTATTCAATAATTAATCTCTGTGTTAACGAACCCACGTGAAACTGAAAAGCACCCGGTTCGAAAATCGGCTGAGCATCTTTTCCAATAAATTTCAAATCTTCTTTCGAAATAGAAAACTCAACGGTGCGCTTTTGCTTCGGTGCCAATTCAATTTTTTGAAAGGCCTTTAATTTTTTGACGGAAGGAGTAATGGAGGCTACTTCATCGGTTGCAAAAACCAACACACTTTCCTTAACCGAACGTTCGCTCGGGTTAAGTACATCGACGCGAATAAATATCTCTCCACCCATCGCTTCGCTTTCATAACTCACCTGCAAATTCTCATATTGAACATTTGAATACGACAATCCGTAACCGAATTCCCACTGCGGTTGGAACGCTTTGTTGCCAAAGTCTTTGTCGAACGTCTCGGTGTATTTATGATCGTAGGTTGAAGTTCCAACTTGGAATTTAGGATAAGTGAATGGAAGCTTTCCGCTTGGATTCACATCACCGAACAGTATGTTCGCCAACGCATCTCCTCCGAAATCGCCAGGCTGATAAGCCATCACAACAGCAGAACATCCGTCAACGATATCGCGAACAATGCGCGGTCTATTTTCAACCAAAACCAATACAACAGGTTTCAATGTAGACTGAAGCATCTTTACATACTCTTGCTGCGCCTTCGGAAGTTCTAAATCGTAAATGTTTCCAGGTAATTCAGTGCTTGGCAATTCACTCACACACACCACAATCACATCGGCATTTGCGGCCATTTCCAACGGATTTCCATTCATCTTATTCATGGTCTCTAAACCACAAACTTCACTGAACGTAACATTCTTGTTCTTGCTTAATAGTGCTTCATAAATTGTATTCTTTGAAGCATCATCGAATTGCGCATCGGCACCTTGCCATGTGCGCGTCCAAGCACCATTCAACAACGTCATTGAATTAGCAGCAGGACCAGTAACAAAAATCTTCGCGTCTTTCTTCAGAGGAAGAATATTGTTCTTGTTTTCAAGAAGCGTAATGCTCTCTTCTGCAGTGTGCAAAGCTGCGGCCTTGTGTTTCTCAGAAGCAAATTCCGGAAATGCTGCAACGCTTGGTGGCATTGAATTTTGGAACAATCCTAATTTTTCTTTAGTCTCTAAAATTCTTTTCACACTTACATTCAAACGCTCTTCAGAAATTCTTCCTTCCTTCACCAATTCAATTAAATACTTAGTGAAGTCGTAGTCATTTGGAACCATGCACATATCAATTCCAGCCATTACAGCCAAGTACGTCGCTTCCTTTAGATCAACAGCAACGCGATGGTTCTTCACCAACTTAATCACGTCCTCCCAATCGGTAACCGCGAGTCCTTTAAAGCCCATCTCCGTGCGCAACAAATCGATTAAGATTTTCGGATTTGCATGAACAGGAATTCCATTGATCTCGCCACTGTTTATCATCACAGTTAATGCACCCGCATCAATTGCCGCTTGAAAAGAAGGGCGATAAATCTCACGCAATTCAATGTCTGAAATAATTGCCGGTGTGCGATCAAAACCTGTGCGTGTTCCGCTGTAACCCAAGAAATGCTTCATGCAAGCGGCCACGTGAACGTTGTCTACAGAAGATCCGTTTCCACCTTGATATCCACGAACGAGCGCGCTACCAAAAACACTGCACACATAAGGATCTTCACCAAAGGTTTCGAAAAAACGCGACCAATTCTTGTTTCTTCCCACATCCAATACCGGAGAGAAATTCCAAGGAATACCTGCAGCGCGTGTTTCGTAAGCCGTAATTCTTCCGCCTTCTTCGGTCAATGTAGGATTGAACGTTGCAGCCTGCGCCAACTGCTGTGGAAACAATGTTGAACCCGTTACATAATTTGCTCCGTGAATGGCATCTATTCCATAAAGAATCGGAACCTTCAATCGTGTTTCTGTCGTTGCTACTTTCTGAATGCCGCCAATGATTTCATGCCACTGCTCACGCGGATAAGCATGCCCACCGCAATTCAATATAGAACCTACATGATAATCAACCAATGCTTGATGAAGTTTCGTTGCATTCAAACGATGCGGTTCTGAAAGCTTGTAAACCTCCCCTTCACAAACAACATCAATATTCAGCTGCGTCATTTGTCCAACCTTTTCTTCAACGGACATTGAAGAAAGAAGCAGATCTACATTTGAAACTTTTTTTGGATTAAGAATATCTTTCTGCGAAGAACACGAAACATTCATTGCAACAAGTGCAAGCATTAAAACCGATTGAAAAATATTTTTTGAATTCATCATTATTCTAATGTGATGATTGGAATTTCCACTTTTAACTTACCCCACAAGGAAGGATTCAAATTGAAGTTTTCATTGTTCACTGAATTCCAACGTCTTTGGAAATCGCGTGTATCCTGACTTGTAGACTGGTCTATAGCAAAATCAATGTTGTAGGTTGAGTTATTTTTCCAAGGTGCAACGCCCAATTCGCTCCAAGGAATAACACACTCGAAAACATATTTATTTTGAAGCGGCTTCACTGAGATTTGCGCTTGAATATTCTTCTCACGCGACCAATCGTAGACGTCGAAATTTCCTCCCATCTTTATTCCAATGTGACGATCTCCTTCGTAGAACATCATGCGCTTATCGCTAATTCCAGTTTCTGAAGAGAAGGCAATTTCAATAGCATCGCCATTCCAAATGTCTCTTCCGTTTTGCATGTTTCTGCAAGGAGAAACATCCTCAATTTCACCACCGATATACAATTCTTTTTCGTTCCAATTTAAGTAGATAACTGAACCATCCATGTTCGCTTTTGCTACATACTGGCCACCTTCAATGAATCCGTCGTTCACCCAACCATAAGAACTCGTTACAACAAGTGTGTTTGGTTCTTTCGGTTTGAAAGGAATAATCTTGAACTCATCAACGAAAACAGTTCCATTCGATTCGAACTGTATAAGCATTTGCTTCACCGTTCCGCCATCTAAATTCCAACCTTCGAATTGAAAATCCACTAAGGGAATTGTAACCGTTGTCCAAGAAGTATCCACTATTCCACCTTCAACATAACCACTTGTTACGCCTATCCAAGCTTGTGTTCCTGCGTAGTCTTCCAACGCCATGGCCCAAGGCAATCCTTTCATAGAACCCTCTTGCGTTTTTACCTTGAACGTAATTGCCGCGCTGTTTTCAATGGAAGCTAAGTCCTTTCCACTCCAATTCGCCCAACCAATTCCAAGACCCAACCAAGGGCATCCGCCTGCTTGTTTGTTCCATGTAAATTTCATGGAGCCTGTTCCAGAGTAAACTTCTTTGCGCTCTGAGGTAACAGTAAGGCAAGCAGGACTTGGTGTGAACCAAATCTCCGAAGTGATGTCATCATTGAAAATTTCAGTCAACTGAAATCCATTAACATCTTTCGTTTCTTCTACTATTACTTCATTTTCATAAAGCGCAAGCTCCTTAACGGTAACGCAACTCGAGAATAAAAGAAGTACAGACCAAAATGCGTATTTCATATTGAAAAATTAAGGCTCTAATGCAGATCCTTCAGTGAATATCATGTAATCTAACCACGTCTTCGAATAACCTGAAGTTGGATTCGCTAAGAACAAAACAGACACTTCAATAATCTTATTCGGCTCATGTAATCCATTTCCTATTGGTCCAGATGCAGCGCCATTCAACAACGTTGGAATGTTGTCGTAACGTTGAGATATTTTCGCCCATCCGGTTGCTGTTAAACTAACCTGAATAGAATACATGTCTTCCGATCCTGCAGAGTACAAGCCATCTTCGTTATCGTCTTCCTTAATCTGGAACAATACCAATCCGTTATCAATGCCTGCTGGTTTATATAACATCGTGTTGAAATACAAATTTGAAGGATTGCTTGTTAGCGGATAGTAAGTTGAACCATATGCGCTTCCTGGCATGTTCACCAAGCCAATCAACCAATCCCAAGAAACGGCACCCGCCATTTCGTAGTAACGTCCACCTTGCGCCGCATTGTTATTCGTCTGAACCGCGAAGCTCATGTTCGCACCACTTTGAACGTAGGTGTTCCAGCCGCTGTTCCAGCCGTTTTCAAAATCCGCAGCAACGAAACCTTGGTACAATTTCGATCCAACTACTGTTAGTGTATCATGCAAAGTATCCGCAACATTTTCTATTGAAAGTTGAACAGCACAATCTTCAGCACGAAACATTGGAAGATCTGTCGTGGTTCCTGTCCATGTTGCATTCGATGCATCAATAACATTTGAAAACCCTTCAAAACGCTTTATAGCGCCCGACTGCAGACCCTTAACCTCTAACGTCCAGTTTACATTCTTCGAAAACGAAGCTGTAAACGTTGTCGTTTCTCCACTCGAAAAATCTACATCGCGATTGGTTATATCAAGCG
>JBDLUS010000178.1:0-8530 GCA_039805165.1 Bacteroidota bacterium
TTTCGACGCGAGATGCTTTTGGTCGATTTGAGAGCAAAAGCAGCCTTTTAAGCAAACGCAATTGGCTCGAGCGACCGATAGTGGACGAATGGCGTTTGGCCTTGCTAAGAGCCATTCAAGAACGTTTTCCATTCTTCGACTACTCGCCTACTTCGCACCAAGTGCAATTAACGGTAGATGTGGACAGCGCTTATGCTTATTTGCACAAAGGAATGTATCGCACAGTTGGTGGATTCGCGAAGGATGTTGTGAAGTTTCAATTTGGAAATTTATTTCGAAGAACACTTGTGTTGCTTCGCTTGCGTGAAGACGATTACAACACATACGATTACATTGAGTCACTTCAAAAGGAGTTTGGATTTGATTTGACCTATTTCTTTCTATTAGCCAACTTCGGAGTGTACGATAAGAATGTTCCGTATTCGAGTAAAGCTCTTCAACGATTAATTAGATCTCTTTCGAAAAAGTATCGCTTGGGAATTCATCCAGGCGTTGCATCACACGATTCCCTTTCCACATTGAAAGAAGAGATTCGAAGACTTCAATTTATTACTGAAAAGAAAGTAGAGCATGCGCGTATGCATTATCTGAAAATGAATGGCGCGGAAACCTATCGCAATCTTCTTCAATGCGAAATTGAGAATGATTATACGATGGGTTTTGCCGATGTGATTGGATTCAAATCTGGGACTGCCCTGCCGCATTATTGGTACGACTTCACACAGGAAAAAGAAACTACCTTGTTATTGCATCCGTTTGTAGCCATGGACGCGACGTTGAATCGCTATATGAATCTTACAGCTCAAGATGCAATTGATAAATTGAAAGAATTGAAGCATACCTGCTCAAGACTTCAAGTACCATTTTGTTTGTTGTGGCACAACGAAAGTTTTTCAGAATGCAACGAATGGAAAGGTTGGAAAGAAGTAGTTGCTGAAGTTATGCGTTGAGTTTCTTCAACTCGAAAATTCCATCTTCCATCACACCGTAAGTGTAATGATGAAGCCAATCTCCGATGTTAATGTACTCTGAATTCTCCCCTACTTTTATTTGCATGGGTAAATGACGATGTCCGAAAATGAAATAATCGAAGTGCTCTTTTTGTAGTTGTTCTTTTGCAAAAATCGCCAGCCACTCATTCTCTTCACCCAAAAAAGTTTTATCGCTTTCTCCTGAAGAACTTCGGCTGTATCCTGAACTCTTTTGTGCAAGCCATATTCCGAAGTTCGGATGAAGTCTTGCGAAGAGCCATTGACAGAAGTTAGAGGCGAAGAATTTCTTCAAGATTTTATAACCGTTGTCGCCAGGACCAAGACCATCGCCGTGTCCAATGAAATACTTCTTGCCGTTCCATTCGCGAACAATGGGTGCTCTGTGAAGGGTAATGCCGCATTCTTGTGGAAGGTAATCGAAGATCCACATGTCGTGATTTCCTATGAACCAGTGCACCGGTGTTCCGCTGTCTGTTATTTCGGAAATCTTTCCGAGCAAACGTGTGAATCCGCGAGGAACAGCGCGCTTGTATTCAAACCAAAAATCGAAAACATCTCCGACTAAAAATATTTCACTCGCATCTTTTCGAACCTCTTCAAGCCATTGCACAACTTTCTTTTCACGGACAAGGCTCTCCTCGAAATTGGGAGCACCAAGGTGAAAGTCGGAAGCGAAATAGACTTTGTTCTTCATTTTATTTTCCTGCAATGCTGCGAATAAGTTTGAATGGTTCTAAACCAACAAGATCAATGTTCATCATTACACCGTTGAAGTAGCCTGGTAACATTGCGTCTTGAACTTTATCGTTTCCATAAATAGGAAGTGTAACACTCCATACGTTCGGAATAATTTGCAACACAGCTGAAGTGTTCCAATAAACACCTTCGGCATTGTAGTTCGGACATGCCGGACTCCAAGCATCGAGGATTGTTCCTTGCAATGAGATATTCAATTTTTCAATTGGAAGTTGAATACCAACTGTGGTTGAAAGCAAACGTTTGGTTGCTCCAACATTGCGAAGGTTTACTCCAAGATTTCCCATTCCGTTGGTCACTTGTGATGAAGCAAATCCTGAAGAAGCTCCTCTTCCGAGGTACAAATTATCGAAGGCATAATCATAAGCACCTGAAACACCAGAAAGTCCGAACGCTCCGTTTTGTAGAGCATACAACGCGTTGTTATCAACTTGATATCCGGCAAAGGCTTTCACATAAACATCGCGGTCTTTCGCTAATGAGTATTTGAAGCGGTAAGTACCACCAGCACTTAACAAAGTTCCAATTTGTGTTGAGGCTTCACGAACGTATGATGCTTGCTGAAGCACGCGTCCATTTACATTCAATGTTTGACGCGGACCAATCTTCTGAGACCAATTTGCGTCGAATTGAATGAATTCACGGCTGTAATTAGAAACCAAACTCTCATCGATTGAATTGATGTTAAACGTATTTCTCATCCATTGGAATTGGTATGCCAGCGCTACATTCACAACAGTACCCTTATTGAAATTCGAAGGTCTGTTGCGGAAGGTATAAGCCACATAAGGTTTGAATAGCATATAATTATCATATGAATTACTTACTTCCGTTGAATAATCGTCCATTCCAAAACGTTGAACTTGAGTCCCCGCGGTGAAATTCAATTTGTGGTAAGCTACGCTTGCGAATCCGTTTACTGCGTTTCGTTTGAAGCTATATAGCGGAGAAACGTTCCATTCGAAATTCTTGCGAAGAATCTGCTTGTTGTGAAGATTCAAGCCAATCATGCTTCCGTCGTGAACGTTGTAAGCATACATGGGAAGGTAGAACAATTCCGTTTGCTTCGGATTGTCGATGCTCGAGAAGAACTTCATCTTAACCGGTTCTACTTTTTTGAATAGACCTGAACTTCTCATGGTGTTGTTTTCTCTGTTCACCTCAGGAATAACTCCTTCAGGATCGATAGAGTATGATGAAGAATTCGGTGCGGTTATCCAAACAGACTTTCCGGGAGCAATGGCTTCCTTCGTCCAGATCGGAGTCTTACTTCCTTCAGTTCCGATAGATACTGCACCTGCAGCATAACCGGTATTCTTTACTTTAACTTTCGAATTTCCGGGTTCAACCGTATTCTGCTTTATACGAGTAATGCTGAAATCGATCTTCTCTGTAGTCTTGATTAATTCGTTGAAGAACCAATCGAGTTTCTGATTTGTTGTCTCTTCAAAGACACTTTGAATGTCTGCCGGCTGTGGGTGTTTGAATTTCCACTTTTCGAAATAATTGTGCATGCATTGGTCGAACAACGTCTCGCCCAAATAGCCTTTCAAGTAATAAAACAACAAGGCTGTCTTCTTGTACACGATACCGCCATAATTCAATTCAGTGAAGTTGTCTGAATGACATTGCAACGGCTGATCGAGGTTTTGAGAAGCAGAGATTAAATAAGACAATTCGCTCAATGTGCGTTGCGAAAAGTTAGACAATCCAATCTTTTGATCCAACGCTCCAATTCCGATGGCTGCTCCTAAAGATGCATTCGGATATTTGGTGTCCATGTAACGATCTTCGTTGAACGAGTTCAATCCTTCATCCATCCATGCGTTATCACGTTCGTTGCTTCCTAAAATTCCGTAGAACCAATTGTGTCCAACTTCGTGCATGATTACAGTTTCGAGCGTTCTGTCATTTCCAGAAGAGCCGATAACGGTTACGTTTGGATATTCCATTCCACCACCTGCGCTAATGGTTCCGTCTACTGCGGTAACTTGATTGTATGGATAATCTCCATTCCATAAAGAATAATAGTAAATGGCATCGTGCAAATACTCCGAAGACTTGCTCCACAAATTCGCACTTTCGGGAGTGAATAATGCCCAAGTGGTTACTTGATTTTTATTCGCTGGCGTTTCCACATTTCCCTTTAAAACTATCCAACGCTTATCTGCAAACCATCCGAAATCATGAACGCGCGATTGTGTGTATCGAACAGTCTTCCATTCTTTCGACGATTCAGGAAAGGCATTTAAGTCAGCATCAAGAGAGTTAGATTCCAACGAAGCCTTGGCAGCTTTTTCCATTCCCATGGACGCTTGATCATTCATGAATTCAACTTCAGAAGGAGTCTGACAGTCGCCCGTTGCGCCAATAATGTAGTTCTTTGGAAGCGTAATACTCACATCGTAAGAACCGAACTCACTATAGAATTCACCTTGCGTTAAGTAAGGCATTTGGTGCCATCCGTTGCGATCGTATACTGCTGGCTTCGGATACCATTGTGTAATTTGAAAGCTTTGTCCAATGTGTCCCAAACGAGAAATACTTCCACTTGGAATCTTCACACGAAAAGGCGTTGTAATGGTAATGCTCTGACCCGGTTGAAGCGGAGAAGCCAATAATAACTTGCAGATATCGATATTCGCTCCGTCGTATTCCCAAGAAGTTTTCACTCCGTTTACTTTGAAGTCAAGCGAATCGATATATCCTTTGTTTTCGGCCAAGGTGGTGAACAAAACGAAATTACGTGTTCGAGCCAACTGCTTGGCAAGCGCTGTGTTTCTGTTCTTGTAGGCATTCGGCCAGATGTGCATGTAGATTTCATTCAATGCAACCGAACTGTTGTTGGTGTAGATCAACTCTTCGTTTCCGTAAAGCATGTTGCGCTCATCGTCGAGCTTTACATCTATCTTGAATTTTACATCTTGCTGGAAGTAAGGTTTCGATTGAGCAAAAGAAACTACGCTCATTCCGAATGCGACAAGTGCTAATGTGATTTTTTTCATTTGTATCTTTTTACTACGACGATTCAATGTCTTTACAGTTACTCTTAAAGTCCTAATTTTTTCAATTCACTTTCTAATCCACCACCACGAAGCGATTCGCCCATGGCCACTATCTTTCCTTCCTTGTCAATTAATACAGGGAAAGGAATACTTTCTATTTCATACAACGGAACAACCGCAGAGCGCCAGCCGCCTAAATCTGAAACGTGATTCTTCCAAAGCAATCCGTCTTTTTTAATGGCTGCTTCCCAAGCAGCCTTGTTTTCGTCTAAGGAAACAGAAAACACATCGAATCCTTTTGAAGCGTATTTGTTGTACACTGCAACTACATTCGGATTTTCTTTTCTACACGGTCCGCACCAAGATGCCCAAAAGTCGAGAAGCACAACCTTTCCACGAAGACTGCTCAATGCTTTCGTTTCTCCGGTTAGGGTTGGAAGGGTAATTTCCGGTGCCATTTTACCAACTGCAATATTCGAATTTGAAGCTGCACTTGAACTGCTTGCATTCTTAATTTGTCCAACTAATTTCTCCAGATTTTTATACGCCGCAAGGTTTCCACAAGTGGGCTTCGTGTCGGTTAAGACGCGTTGATACCAAATAAAATCGAAACGTGGATCAAGGTTCTGAACTATGGAAATAGCCAATAAACTCGCAGAGTGTTTTTCCAACCAACCTTTAACAAAAGCGTTGGCTTCTTTCTGTGCTGAATTGAATTGAGCGGTCCATTTCGCAACCCATTGCGAACTGTCTAAACCAGGATCGGTTGAAGGGCGATCGATCTGTGCTTTTGCTTCAGCAAGCTTTTCCATGAGGGGTTCCCATTTCTTCACCAAGTCCATGTACTCGACTGTTTGCGGAGAGCCTTCAACTTTTGCGTTATTCAAATTAGCGAATTCCGCAGTGATTTCAACATGCTCTGAACTGTCTGTGATGAGTTGAAGAAAATTCCCTTCTTTGAAATAGATTCGGTAAAAGTCTAATGGCAGATTGCTATGCGATTTCAAACTGAAACTTCCATCTGAACCTACAACGGTGCTATCGATAGGAAGAACCTTACTGTCTGAAAGCGATTCCAAATAAATCGTTTTTCCTTCAGCACCCGTAATGACTCCGGAAATGGAATTGGAATTTCCACATGAGGCGAATGAAATTGCGGCGGCAACTAAGATGAAAAGGTTTCTCATTGATCTAATAATTGTTGAATAAGTCCAGATGCTGTTTTCGGATTGGCTTTTCCTCCACTCTTCTTCATGAGTTCACCCATGAATAATCCAAGCATTCCCTTATTTCCAGCTTTATAAGCAGCAACTTTGTCTGGCCATGCTGCAAGAATCTCTTGCGCTATTTGCTTTATGCTGTCCTCGTCTGCATCTTGAATTAAGTTCAATTCAGCAGCAATGTCTTCTGCCATTTTTGAAGAGTGATTCGCTAACGCTGGAAGAATTTTCTCAGCAGCCGTCGAACTCGAAACTTTTCCAGCATCAACCAAATTGATGATGCTTGCGAGTTGTTCAGGTGTAAACGGACTCTGTTCTATTTCGAGCGCTTGTTCTTTCAAGTATCCTTTTACCGGACCCATTAACCAGTTGCAAGCAGCTTTGTAATTATTCGTTTTGGAAATGATACGCTCGTAATAAAGCGCAGTTTCCTTTTCGCTTGTTAAGACATTCGCATCGTATTCCGAAAGATTGAATTCTTTCAAATACTTATGCAGTAACTCTTTTGGAAGCGGAGGCATACTGGAATGAATGCGTTGAATGTGATCATCTGTAATGACCACTGGCGGAAGGTCGGGCTCTGGGAAGTAACGATAGTCTTGCGCATCTTCTTTACTTCGAAGTAATGAAGTTGTTCCATCTGCTGCATTAAAGCTACGCGTCTCTTGATTGATCACTCCGCCTGCTTCAATGATATCGATCTGACGCGTCATTTCGTGTTCAATGGCGCGTTGCACATTGCGAATAGAGTTCATGTTTTTTACCTCGCAACGCGTTCCAAATTCAGGAGCGCCTTTCTTTCGAACAGAAATATTTGCATCGCAACGAAGCGATCCTTCTTCCATGTTACCGTCGCAGATATCTAAATAGCGAACGAGCTTTCTCACTTCAGTCAGATACAAATACGCTTCGCGTGAAGTGCGCATATCTGGCTCGGAAACAACTTCAATCAAAGGAACACCGGCACGATTCAAATCGACAAGTGTGTCGAAAGGATCTTGGTCGTGCATGCTTTTTCCTGCATCTTCTTCTAAGTGTGCGCGTGTAATACCGATGCGTTTCTCTGAACCATCGTCTTCACGAATAATGATTTCACCTCCGGTGCAGATGGGAGTTTTGTCTTGTGTAATTTGATATCCCTTTGGTAAATCGGCGTAGAAATAATTCTTACGTGCGAAAAAAACCGGAGTGTTGATTTGCATGTTCGTTGCCAAAGCCAACTTAATGGCGAAGTCAACGGACTGCGTGTTTACTTTAGGTAACGTTCCCGGATGTCCCAATGTTATGGGCGAAACCAAGGTATTCGGCAAGGCGCCAAATAGGTTTGCATCAGAGGCATAAGCCTTTGAGGCGGTCTTCAGTTGCATGTGGACTTCCAGTCCAACTACCAATTCGTATTGATCGTATACAGATTGTTCCATTTATTTCTTTACTTCATTTACAGCATTCAACAACGCTGTTTCGCCTGCGATAAATTTTATTTTCATTCGAAGAAAATACAAAGGAAGTTCTTCAAATCCCTTGATGTTCTTGCATTTCACCACATCTTTTTCAGTGGTTAGAAGAACAGTATTTTCCTGTCCAAAGTTAATCCATTCTTGTCGAATGCGCGACACATCTTGCGCAGTGTATTCATGATGATCGGGCAAGGCCATTTCAATGGTGGCCACACTCCTATTTCTACCTTCAATAAAGAATGGAATTGGATTGGCAAGTCCTGCAAAACACACACTTCGCATGTTGCTGCTCCATGGATTCACATGACTGAATGCGGTTTCTGGTGTATCGTACACAATAGTAGTGAAAGCCAAAACCTGATTGTCATTCAATTTCAATTCAAACTTTACTTTATTTCTATCTTCTTCCGAGAGATCTTCGGGACATTTAGTAACAACAATTGCATTGGCTGAATGTGCTCTTTTCTTCAGATCACGCAAGCCACCCGCAGGAAACAACTGGTCGTTCACAAACAAGTCGTTGTAAGTAGTTAGTAAAATTGAAAAATCGGGATTCAATTTTCTGTGTTGAAAGGCATCGTCTAAAACAACTTGCTGAATTTGCGGAAAGGATTGTTTCAATTGATAGATTCCTGAAAGTCTATTTTCAGAAACGGCTCCAATTAAAGATTGGAAATGATTTCGAACCACTGCGGGCTCATCGCCAATTTCTGAAACATTAGAATCAGTGGTTATTAAGTGAAATCCCTTCGATTTCCGTCCATATCCGCGAGATACAAATCCTGTTTTAGAAGCATCTAATTTTTCAATCAACCAAATCGCGAAAGGCGTTTTCCCGGTTCCTCCAATTTTCAAATTTCCAATTACAATAGAGGGAACTACTGCTTTTTTCGAACTTAAAATTCCAACAGAAAATAAAAAATGTCGGAAGTGCAGAATGCTTCCTAATAGAAAAGAAAAAGGCCAAAGAGTTGCTCTGAATAAACGCATCGGTGTAACTTGGCTGCAAGTTAGATTAAAAATGCGTATTGAAGAAGTCATTTCCCATTTAGAACAATGGGCTCCGCCTATTTTACAAGAGTCTTACGACAATTCTGGAT
>JBDLUS010000179.1:0-10858 GCA_039805165.1 Bacteroidota bacterium
GAATCTACGGCTGCATAACTTTCTTTTAGACGTTCCCAAATGAAATGCTGCGGAGCTGAAATGTATTCGGCTTGCCCAACAAAGAAATCGTATTGCGGAAATTGAATTTCAGGGACGCGACTTTCCCAAAAGCCGTGTATTCCTTTTTGATTGGTCTTTTGTCCATTGTAGTTAGAGGTAGAATGCAGCGGCACATGCACGTCGCCAACGTAATGGCCTATTTCAGCGGAAAGGCGCAGCACTTTGTTGACGTCCTTTTCCGCAAATGCCTTTACCAATTTTGAATAAACGAAATACAGATTCCAAGGAACTATGCCATGTGCACGAAGACTGTCTTCTCCGTATTTCGAAATGGCATCGTTCCAGCGTTCAGGTAAATTTTCAAAAGGGGAAGAAGAAGTTTCTGTCACATAACGATCAACATCTAGAAAGTGACATTCTGCTTCACCTTTCACGCTGTACCTTCTTTTATCAGGATCAACACTGTGCTCAATCAAGTAATTCATGTTGTACTTGTAGAATCCGAAAAGATCCGGAGGTAGCGTGTAAATTGCAAGTTCATTAATTTTCTTGTGCCCGAAGAAACCCCAATCTAAACAAATAGGAGGTTCAGATTCTGAAGCGAATGAGCAGAATGGAAAACAAAGTATCCAAAGGAGTAAGGACTTCGTTTTCATGTGGAAGGATTTACGCGTTGTCGATTTCCAACTTCACCAATTTTCCATCGCGAAGAATTGGGATGCATGGAACGGTATCTAATGTAAGGCAATACTTAACGTCTTTCTGAATTTTTAATTTCATGAGACGCTTGCGATGTGAGCTGGCGCGAAGGAAACTATAGAAGTTATCTCGTGCTGAGCGATACAAGAACTTAGCAGAGATTGTACTGTCTTCGTTGGAAACGAATTTGCGACTTTCCAAAAGGATGTCGGCAATTGCACCAGCGCAGATGGTATCCTCCAGATTCATTTTTTCCTTCCACCCCGAAGCAAGCACAAGTACATTTTTATTTTGCTCAATAAGCCACTTGCTGAGATAGGTGAGGTTGTTCAAACAACCAATAACGACAGTACTTTTTTCTTTGGCAACTTCAATTGCATTTGTACCGTTTGTAGTGGTAAGCACAACTGTTTTTCCAACTAAATCTGGACTCATGAAGGCGTAGGGAGAATTTCCAAAGTCGAAACCTTCAACCACTTGACCGTCTCTTTCGGCTGCAGTGATGTATCCTTTCGATTTGTAGTCAACTGCTTTTTCGACTGAATTGATTGGAATGATTTCCTTTATTCCGCAATGAAGTCCTGTTGTAATAGCACTTGTAGCGCGCAGCACATCAATAACTACGACAATGTCGAATCCGTTATCGTACAACGGGAAGTGACTTGGGGCGTAACAAACTTCTACAATCTTTCTTTCGCTAAGTGCTGGCATAGGTTTTCAATAAGAGCCTAAAATTAAGAAAAGAAAAGGAAAGCAGCGAATTTGTTTATGCCATAACTAACTTCGCTTCCTAATCTGAACCCATGCGTGTAAACAAATTCATAAGTGAATCGGGACTTTGTAGCCGAAGAGAGGCCGACAAGTTTATTGAACGTGGACTCGTTACCATCAATGGAAAGAAAGTCGGTCTTGGAGCTGAAGTTGGTCCGAGAGATGTGGTGAAAGTGAATGGTCGCGGGCTCAATCGAGAGGAGAAGCAAGATTTGGTTTTGGCTTTCAACAAGCCAATCGGTGTTGTTTCGACAACAGATAAAGTAGAAAAGAACAACATTGTAGATTATATAAGTTACAGTGAACGTATTTTTCCGATAGGAAGATTAGACAAGGATTCTCAAGGACTTATTCTTTTGACCAATAATGGCGACTTGGTGAACAAGATTCTTCGCGCGGGAAACAAGAACGAAAAAGAGTATGTGGTGAGTGTGGATCGTCCGTTGTTTGCAGAGTTTGCAGAAAAGATGAGTCAGGGTGTCCCGATATTGGGCGTGCAAACTAGACGATGTAAAGTTGTTGTTGAAACGCCTTTTGTCTTTCGCATTACGCTTATTCAAGGACTGAACAGACAGATTCGAAGAATGTGTGAGCACTTTGGGTACAATGTGACAAAGCTTGAGCGAACACGTATTATGCACATTGGATTGCAAGGACTTCAGGTTGGTGAATTCCGACCCTTGGAAGAAGAAGAGATGAGGTTGCTGAATAAA
The DNA here is from genome assembly GCA_039805165.1 of Bacteroidota bacterium. GTDB lineage: Bacteria > Bacteroidota > Bacteroidia > Flavobacteriales_D > Sanyastnellaceae > CAIZGX01. Next base: position 2,205 of record JBDLUS010000179.1, read on the forward strand.
TATTTGGAGAAATCGAAATCTGAAGCACCAGAAAAGAAGGCTTCTTCTGATGCAGATAAGCCCAAACCCAAACCAAAGCCGAGACCTAAACCAAGAACGGGTTCTTCATCTGCTTCCCCGTCGTCGTCGAAACCTCGTTTCAAAGCAGGAAGTAAGTCACATGCCAAGCCTGGCGAGCGCACCTTCCGCAACGGTCCGAGTAAAGGAAGTAGCAGCAGAGGCAACTCGGGAAAGAGTAGTCGCGGAGGAGCCAAAAGAACAGGGAGATAGGACTTAGTGTAAAAAACACACTAAGTAATTCATTCATCTTGTTTATCTTTGCTTTAAATACAATTTTTTATGGCGAACATTGCGCATATTCATGCAAGACAAATCCTCGACTCGAGAGGTAATCCAACAATTGAAGTTGATGTCATTACTGACCAAGGTACTGTTGGTCGTGCTGCTGTTCCTTCTGGAGCAAGCACTGGCATGCACGAGGCGGTTGAGCTTCGCGATGGCGACAAAACGCAATACTTAGGTAAAGGCGTTATGCGTGCTGTTCAAAATGTAAATGAAGTGTTGAACAAGGAATTGGAAGGAGCTTCAATTTTCGAGCAGAACTTGATTGACATGGCCATGTGTGGAATTGATGGCACAGATAATAAAAGTGTTTTAGGAGCTAATGCAATTTTAGGTGTTTCGTTGGCTGTTGCCAAGGCTGCTGCTGAAACTTCTGGATTAAGTTTATACAGATATATTGGTGGAGTTAGCGCAAACACACTTCCAGTTCCAATGATGAACATTATTAATGGAGGTGCTCATGCCGACAATAAAGTTGATGTTCAAGAATTCATGATCTTACCAGTTGGTGCTGAATCTTTCAGTCAAGCTTTGCGCATGGGAGCAGAAGTGTTTCATCACTTAAAAGCTGTTCTAAAGAAGCAAGGTCACATGACCAATGTTGGTGATGAAGGTGGATTCGCTCCAAACTTCAATAGCAACGAAGAAGCGCTTCAAACCATTATGCAGGCAATTGAGGCTTCTGGCTATAAAGCAGGAGAAGATATTATGTTGGGATTGGATTGTGCATCAACTGAGTTTTATAATCCTGAAACGAAGTTGTATCACTTGGAGTCTACTGGCGAGCATTTAACTAGTGTACAAATGGTTGACTATTGGGCAGACTGGACGAAGCGTTATCCGATTGTTTCCATTGAAGATGGATGTTCTGAAGACGATTGGGACGGTTGGAAATTAATGACAGAGAAATTAGGCGATACGACTCAGTTGGTTGGAGATGATTTATTTGTTACCAATGTTAACCGTCTTTCTCGCGGAATTGAAGAAGGTATAGCCAACAGTATTTTGGTTAAGGTGAATCAAATTGGTTCATTAACTGAAACCATTGATGCGGTGAACATGGCGCATAGAGCGGGTTACACATCTGTAATGTCGCATAGAAGTGGCGAAACGGAAGACACCACAATTGCTGATTTAGCGGTTGCCTTAAACACAGGTCAAATTAAAACAGGATCGGCTTCACGTTCTGATCGTATTGCAAAATACAATCAGTTACTTCGCATTGAAGAGGAGCTTGGAAAAATGGCTTACTATCCGGGTAAAAGTATTTTGAGATAAGATGTGATTTTTAGAGAAAAAAGGAGGGCTTCGGTCCTCTTTTTTATTTCGTGAGTAATGAACATAATCATGTTTATTAGCACGGGTCTTTAGTAACATTTCCTTGTTTGTATATCAAACTTTCATTTCTTAAACAATTTTTATTCGAAGCAATATTTGTTTAAGGTAATGAGGTCTGTTAAACAAATAGTAATTGGAATTCTGTTAATGGGGTTCTCCACTGTGAATGCGCAGGTATTGGACAGTACCCTCAATTCTATAAACAAGCTCTATGCCTTGTGGGAAAAGGGATACGCGCAGTCAAAGGAACAATTAACATGGTCCGATTTCAAAACGGCTGAGAGTGCATGGCCTGTCATTGTTGATCAAACATCTGTCGATATTCAAAAACATATTTACGAGTCTTACACTTTGCGTGCGAATATCATGCGCGCAGACAAGGGTTTGTCAGTGGTTTCAAACAATCAATTCAATTTAGATACCCAATACGATGAAGATGACATTTGGTACAGAGCCAGATACATCAACGGTGTGGAGTGGGATATTCTCTCTGGAGGTTTAGTTGAAAACAGAAGAAGGGCGGAAGTTTTAGAGAATGAACTTCAAATGAAGTTGCTTGAAAACAAGAATGCAAACAGCGGTAAGATTTCATACGAGAACAGAAATCAGATCATCTACTATTTCAATAAGAAAAAAGTTGAAGTGCTAAAAGCACGATTGGATATTAGCAACAGCAAGATGGAAATTCTGACAGACCTTGCTGAGTCCGGAGAGATTAGAACCACGATGCTTTTGGAAGCGCACAAGCAAGCGATTGAAATAAACGGTCAATTCAACTTGTACGCATCATTTAACGAAGGGTTGAAAACGATGTTAGATACCAACCGCATTACCACAAAGAGGCTTTTGCCTCCTTTTGATGTTAATGTTGTCGCGCTACGTGCGCTTTCTGGCATGCAGTTCAATCCCAACAAGATGATAGAGCTGCAAGCAAAGAATGATAAGCTGAAATACAACTGGTTGAATGAAGTTGATTTGTCTACCGGCGTACGTTACAATTATTACCAAAGGCTAGGTGATGGTTTCAATCGTGGATTTATGTCCATGAATTTGACGGCGCGTATTCCTCTCAGAATTTTTCAAATGGACTATTTATCACTCACCAGACTTCAGCAAGAAGAGGTGAAGTTAAACATGCGTCAAGAAGATGAATTAAAATGGTTGGAGATTTCTAATCTCGTATATGAGTTGCGCTATAAGCAGAAGCAATTTTCGAATATGCTTGAGAAGCAAAGATTGCATCATGATTTACTGAAGAATTTCCAAGGGTTAAAGAAAATTGAAGATCCTTCCTTCCAGCCAATCGTTGGGTTAAACGCTTTAGATGAATTCTGGTCTATGGAAATAGAGAAGATAGACTTGCTGCAGCAGATGTATTTGAAGTTAGGTGAGATTCAGGAGAAAATTCCAAATGAGGCTATAAGCCAATACATATTGCCTTGGAATGGCAACATGAGTATAATTGAGGGAGCTGAGGACTCTTCATACATCGCAGAGAAGAGATCAATTTATTTGTGGTCGAAGGCATGGATGGATAAGAGTGCAACGGAGATTATAACGAACGTTCGAGTTTGGAACATTCAGAAATTATTGGTTTCGGCGGGTGGTAGCGAGGCGCATTGGCCACAATTTAAGCAGTTGGTAAACATGGCTGAACGCAATGAATTGAAATGCGAATTGCTAATTGGAAACAACCGTTGGTTGTCTTCAAACATAACTCCTAAGCTTGATAGCGTTTGGAATAAAATCGCGGAGCTCCCAATTGAAGGAATTCATCTAGATATTGAAGTCCATACGTTCGATGGTTTTCAAGACAGTCCAGATGCCTTCTTCTTATTATACATGAACCGAATTCGTGAAGCTAGTGCTTTCTGTAAAATTCACAACTTACGTTTAGAGGTTTCAATTCCATTAACCTATCCAGCTGAAATTCTTCAGGAGTTAGAAATGTTGTGCGATGAGATTGTGGTAATGGCCTATGAAACAAAAGGTCCTAAGCAAATTCAGAATCGAATAGCCGAGGAATTGATTATTTGTAAAGACAAGATGAGTGTTGCATTAAGGGCGAAAGACTATGTGTCCAAAGCTTCTTTGGAAACAGACTTTAGGGAATTAAAAGAGTTGATAAAAGTGAAGAACACGGTTCTGCATGATTATCAGACCTACAAAATATTGAATCAGTAAGAGGTTGAAGAGCATTAATTTTAAAAGAAGAGGTACTGAAATAAGAACTCTTCCAGAAGAGTCAAGGACTGCACGGAGAAAGTGGGATCGGATAACCTATATCTTAATTTTAATCATATTGTTAGCCTTAGGAATTTATTATGCGTCTTCAAAAATCTTCTATACACGCGCACAAGGTCAAGTTCTTTACGAAAATGTAGACATTCGCTTATTGGATGATTGCAGGGTAACACGTTATTTTGTTCATGAATACGATTCAGTTCGAGTAGGAGATACTCTTTTTGAATATATCAACGACAATGACGATACCGATAACGGAGGGGGGGCAGGTGGTGGAGGAAGCGTTTCTGTTTCGGTAAACGCAGGAGGTGGAAAGGATAACAGTTGGATTGAAAGAGAGATTTTGAGTAAACGCGAAAAGATTGCAACAATTGAGGCAAAAAGAAAGGAGAATCTCAGCTTAATTAAATCGTATGAAGCGGAATTGGAGCGTATTCGAGCATCTGTGGTTCTTGGAGTTTTACCTCAAAGTAGACTAGATCTTAGACAAAACGAAATAGTCCAGTTGAAAGCAGAAAACAGCCGTCTATCAGAGGAAATTGCTGAATTAAAAAAGATATTAAGGCAACTCAAAGCTGATTTGGCTGCAGAGAGTAAAAAAAGCAATAATGTCAAAAGCAATATTAAGATAAAGGGAGGGGCAAATTCGGGTGGACAAGATTCAGACAATGATAATGGTGGATTGGCTGAATTGGAGAAGAGAAGGCAATACTTTATCTCTCCCATCGATGGAACCATTAATCAAATATTCACCAAGGAGTTTGAGACAGCGCTTCGTGATGAGGTTGTTCTTTCTGTTCACAAGAAATCTCCAATTTTTGTTCGTGTATATTTCAACCAAGAGGACCTCGATCAGATCGCAGTAGGAGAGGAATTTGATATTAGGTTCCCTGACGGTACGATTTCTAAAGGAGTACTGAAGAGTTTCTATTATTCAACCATTCCTTTGCCAGAGGAGTTTCAAAAGAGATACGAACCGGTTTCAAGAGCGGTTGTAGGTGATGTTTATCCTTTAAACATTGACGAGGCAAAACGTTGGAAAGATTTCTACAAGATGAGTGTTGATGTATCTAAATACAAGTATTGATCGAAATGGCAGGTAATTTAGAAACACCCAATTCGGTTGTAACGATAGGGAAGGTAAATTTTTACAAGATTAATGACCGTATTGCTTTCTTCTGGAATGCGCTTATGGCTTACGATGGGTTTATTATAGATTCAAGTAATGCAACGTTTATTCGAACGGTGGCAAGAGAAATCAGAGGTCATCACCAACCAGATATTTATTTGAAGGGAATATTCCTAATGGGTAATCCTGAAATTAAAAACAAATCGGTCTATTCATTAATAGACGGGTTCATTCTTGGTGAAGATGATTTAAATATGGCAGCCTCACGATCTCAAGATTACTTCTTGCGCTCGTTAGATATTCATGGAAGTGTTCCAAGAGGAGTGTATGGTACGATTATTAAAAAGGCCTTCGATCTTTTGTATACAAGACAGAATAAGGTTCTTGCACCATTACGCGATACACATTCTATTATCGGTTACAACTTCCCAGAGCTGAGTGTTTCCTTCGAAGAAGATGAAGAGCCTCAAGTATTAGATGCATTAGACTGGGCTGAAAAGGAAGGTTTGATTTGGCCTGATTTTCAAGAGCGTATTTATGTATGTACTTCTTGTTCGGGTGGTTTCTTGAGTATTCGAGAAGTTTGTCCGCATTGTAAATCTTCGAACATTGATGGCGAAGATTTAGTTCATCATTTTCCTTGCGCATACATTGGCCCATTGAGCGATTATCAAATGGAAGATTCTTCTGTTTTGAATTGCCCCAAGTGTAACAAGGATTTACATCACATTGGTGTTGATTATGATAAGCCATCAGTAATTAATCACTGCCACAATTGCGATTCCATTTTTCAAGATGTTTATGTTAAGGCGAAATGCATGAATTGTGAAAGTGACATGGATGTTCAATATTTGAAATCTCGAAATATCAATTCATACAAACTAACCAAGAAGGGAAGACAGGCTATAACAAAGGGCTATAGTTACGAGGGTATTGAAGAGCAATTGGATGTCACATTGCAATCGATGGACGCCTTCTTGTCACTGTTGCGCTACGATATTATACGTGAATCCAGAGAGATGGGAGATGATGTTCTTACGGGAATTTATTTCGAGAACCTGAATGATTTTGCAAATGAGTACGGAGATTTCAGACGCCAGAGCTTGATCCGTGAAATAGCTTTAATTGTTCAACAGCGTCTAAACGATCTTGATTACATCTGTCTGGAGCAAAGTAATTTGTTGTGGATAGTAATTCATGATGTGAATAAAATTGAAAAAGCGTTAGAGAATTTGGTGAAGGACATCAAAGAGCTTATCGATCGAAATCTTCCATCTGTTAAGTTGTCAATTGTATTTGAGTACAGTTATTTAAAAGCTGCGACATCCGCAGAAACTTGTATGGTTGATCTTAAACGAAAAATGCTAGTGGAATGAAGCTATTAACCGAGTTTTACTCGTTCGTAAGCAACATTGGGGGAGAGAAGTTCTTGCGCTATTTCTATTTCTTTGTCATTTTCGAGTTCTTTCGTTTCTTCGTCTTCGAAGTAATCGTTCTACTTTATTGGGTACGTGCTAGAAAGGCTCGAAAGCCGGCAATGGAAGAAGCGCATTTTGAGCTTATGAATAGACGCCCATTGGTGTCTATTGTCATACCAGGAAGAAATGAAGGGAAGCATCTTTTTAAATTGGTAGAGTCGTTACGTAAACAAACGTACACAAATACACAAATTATAGTTGTTGACGATGGAAGCGACGATGATACTGCGGTGATAGGAAGAAATTTGGAGCGCAGGGGATATGTTGATTTGTTTTTAAGAAATGATGTACGTGGTGGGAAATCTTCTGCCGCAAATTTGGCGCTGCGCTATGCAAGAGGCGAGTTCGTTATTGCATTAGATGCCGACTGCAATTACTTACCTGATGCAATCGAGAAAATTCTTGTCCCTTTTTATTTCGACAAGCGAATAGGTGGTGTTGGAGGAAGCGTACAAGTATATAATTTCGACGATTCGGTTGCATCTGCACTTCAAGCAATTGAGTATTTCGATACCATTTCTGTGGGAAGAATTGTTAGTTCTGAATTGGGTATATACAGGGTAATTAGTGGAGCGTTTGGTGCTTTTCGAAAAGAGGCGATAGACAAAATAGGCGGATGGGACGTAGGTCCTGGAATGGATGGGGATATTTCGGTAAAGCTTCGTAAACTTGGTTACAAGGTTAAGTTTGAACCGGATGCAATATGCAGAACGAATGCGCCAAGCACGTTTAAAAAATTGGCTAAGCAGAGATTACGTTGGGATAAGTCATTGATTCGTTTTCGATTGAGAAAGCACAGAGACGTTTTTTTTCCGACGAAAACTTTTTTATGGATAAACTTTTTTTCTTTTTTGGAGAATGTGGTTTACAATGTGTTTCTCAATTTTAAATGGTATTTCTATTTAGGAGATATGTTAATCAACTTCATTTCTTTCTTGCCATTTATTTTTATCACCAACATTATTCTTTACGCGACGTACAACATTGTGAAGTATTTAGTATTTGGTTTATTCCGATTAAAAAGAAAGGAAGCAATCATTTATTTGCTGCCATACACACCGCTTATGGTTTTTTATTTTGGTTACTTTTTACGTCTAATTCGAACAGGAGCCTACTTACAAGAATTCTTTTTCCGGGCTTCTTATAAGGACAATTGGAATCCAGCGAAGAGTTCAAAAGCAGCAAGGGCACTGCGCATCTAGTTTATTCATTTAGTGCAGGGTATCTATCTAAGAGATCATCACGCTTTTTCTTCGACGCTAGCATAGACCAAGAGAATTTCTTTTTTCCATCTTCATATCTTCTATTTTCGTCTTTAACGGCGGTTAAAATCTCGAGGAAGGCTGCGTCTGAACTGATCACGGTTAGTATATTCAATTTGTATTCGAACATGTACCACGTTGCGCCATCAATTTCCAAATACAATCGGAAGATGTCGCCACTTCTACGTTTTTCAATTTCGATAAGTCCTTTGGTGTACTTGAAAATTTGTTTCTTCCCCATACTCGCAACACCCAATGGGCCTGTTGTAGAAAAGGTCTCAAGTTCTTCATTCCAGATCCATTTAAGATCGCCGAAATAAAAGAATTGCTGAAGTTCTTCAGGCAATCTTTTCAGCGTTCCGTCCAGCGCCATGTCTGCAATGATTTTATCAGATTTTTCTGTACCCAAGAATTCAATTAAACTCTTTTCAAATTGAGTCTTCGTTAAATCAATTGGATCCAAGTTCGCGGCATTCATGAATTTCTCTGTCAAATGTTTTTGAGCTCCTTCATCAAATGGGAAGTTCAACAGCGTAGTGCTCTGTGCATTGAGTGTTGAATCATTCGATTGGAAACGAACCGTTCCAACAGACTTCATGGTCATCATGCCGTAATCGACATTGAAGTCCATCACTCCATCCCCAGTCAACTCGCAGTTTGTCGTATTTAAACCAAGTAACTGTCCCGGTAATTTCGGTTGACGAATCTTTTCTTTCGATCCAATATAGTAGGTCTTCTTGCCTTTGTCGTAATACAAATACCCTGTCGACTCAATAAGGCCATGGTCCTTCTTGTTTGGCTTAGCGCTTAAGAATCCTGGATAGATCTTCATAGGAGGTTCATCTTTTACAATAACGCCCA
>JBDLUS010000180.1:0-6087 GCA_039805165.1 Bacteroidota bacterium
TGATCCGAGCTGGCTATAAATCACAGATAAATTTCCACCTACAATTTCACCTTCTGTTTTTCCAACTTGAATTTGATTTTCATTCCAATTGAATGAAAAAGATTCTCCGAAAAGCGCACATCTCAAATTCTCTAGCGCTTCTTGCGTGGCGTGTTCGAAGGAAATGGGCATGGTGGAATGAATGCATGCAATGTTTTTGTTGGTGCAGGCATTCAACAAAACAGTCACATCTGAATAGCCACAAATCCATTTTGCAGCATTCAGGTAGGGATCAATTTCATCAATGGTGTGAACAGTCCCGTATCCACCTCGCGCCACCAGCAAGGCTTTCACCTCATGGTCGTTCCAAAGTGAAAGGAAAGATTGCGTGCGCTCATCTGCATTTCCAGCAAGTTGAAACTGTGGAGTGAAAACGTTTTCGGCTAGTTTGATTTTCAATCCCCACGACGTAATAACGCCTTCAGCAAATTGCCATTGTTCGCTTGTAAGGAATCTTGCAGTGGCAATTATTCCAATCGTATCGCCTTGTTGTAAAAAAGCTGGTTGCATCGCTTTATCTTTGATGCGCTAAATTCGCAGTTTTCTGCGCAAAACACCACAAAAAAGATGAAGTCACCAAAAAGACACCTTGTAACCTCAGCGCTTCCCTACGCAAATGGTCCTATTCACATTGGACACATAGCGGGAGCATACTTGCCTGCCGACATTTATGTTCGGTATTTAAGAGGAAAGGAAAAGGATGTGGCTTTTATCTGTGGATCCGATGAACACGGCGCTGCCATTACGTTGCGCGCTAAGAAAGAAGGCAAGACTCCGCGCGAAATTGTAGACTTTTATCACAAACTCATGGGCGATGCTTTCCGCGATTTCGGAATTTCGTTCGATGAATATTACCGCACCTCGTCTCCTGAACACATTGAGATGAGTCAGCGAATTTTTCTCGAGTTGAAGGAAAAAGGTGTCTTCGAAACGCATCGTTCAGAACAATACTTCGATGCAGAGGCACAACAGTTTTTAGCAGACCGATACATTACCGGAACCTGTCCGAAATGCTCGAGTGAAAAGGCTTACGGAGATCAATGCGAAAAATGTGGATCTACTTTAAGTCCAACAGAATTAATAAATCCCGTTTCTACACTAAGTGGAAGTACACCCGTGTTGAAGGAAACTACGCATTGGTATTTGCCCATGCAACACCACAGTGAATGGGTGCGCGATTTTATTGAAAATGGAAAATTAAATGGAGAGCAGCACCACGATGCTTCCAAGTGGAAGTCGCATGTAGTTGGACAGTGCTTGAGTTGGATCGATGGAGGTCTTCAAGCACGCGCCATGACTCGCGATTTAGATTGGGGCGTTCCAGTTCCGGGTGAAGATGGAAAAGTGCTTTACGTGTGGCTTGATGCGCCTATTGGATACATTACGAACACAAAAGTTTGGGCCGAGAAGAACGGAAAGAATTGGGAAGACTATTGGAAGAACGATGAGACCGAATTGGTTCATTTCATTGGTAAAGACAACATTGTTTTTCATTGCATCATCTTTCCAATCATTTTGAAATCGCACGGCGGGTTTAACCTTCCGGTGAATGTACCTGCCAACGAGTTTATGAATTTGGAAGGAGATAAAATTTCAACATCTAGAAACTGGGCGGTTTGGTTGCACGAATACTTGGAAGACTTTCCGAATAGACAAGATGAGATGCGCTATGTTTTGGCTTCGATTATGCCTGAACAAAAAGACAGTGAATTTACATGGAACGACTTCAAAGACCGCGTGAATAACGAGCTTGCAGATATTGTAGGGAACTTCGTGAATCGCGTTTTCGTGTTAACGCACAAGTATTACGGTGGAAAGGTTTCGAATCCAACATTCGACGCCTCTTCACAATTTGAAGAAGCGCAGGCTGCGTTCAACTTAATTGGTGAAAAGATTGAAGCGTATCGCTTCCGCGAAGCGCAAGCCTTGGCTATTCAATTGGCCCGCATAGGTAACAAGCTTCTCACAGAAACTGAGCCTTGGAAACTTCAAAAGACAGAACCGGAAAAAACGGAAGGCATCCTGAATGCCTGCATTCAGTTGGTTGCTGCGCTATCTGTTGCGTTAGAGCCTTTTCTTCCTTACACCGCGAAGAAATTAAAAACAGGTTTGCAGTGGGAAGGAGTGAAGTGGGATGGTGTTCAAGTTTCGCAATTGATTCCGGCTGGACATGCGATAGGAGAGATGCCAATACTTTTCCAAAAGATTACCGACGAAGAAGTGGCGAAGCAAGTTGCGAAATTGGAGGCATCTAAGGTTCTACCCGAAGTTGAAGTTGAAGCAATAAAGCCAAACGTTTCGTTCGAAGACTTTCAGAATATGGATCTTCGTATTGCTGAAGTATTGGAAGCGCAGCGCGTTCCAAAGACAAAGAAATTATTGCAATTGAAATTGCGTATCGGCACCGAAGAACGCACCGTTATTTCGGGTATTGCTGAATCATACGAGCCCGAGCAGGTTGTTGGAAAGCAAGTGTTGTACTTAGCGAATTTAGCTCCAAGAGAAATCAAAGGAGTGCAATCCGCAGGTATGATTTTAATGGCTGAAAACAACAAGGGAGAGCTTTCGTTGCTCTCCCCTGAACGTCCCGTTGAATCGGGCAATACTGTTCGTTAAGATCAGTCTACATTATCGTGTAAAAACGGATTGTTCGTGCGCAGTTCAATGCGTGTGTTTCCGTTTTCGTCTGTTACTTCTCTAGAGATAGTGCGAGACACCGTGTTTTCGCTTGAATGATTTCCTTCGTCCAAAGTTACTTTTCTTCTCAAGTAAGCGGGTTCGTTTTCCAACTCATTCAATCCGTTTGGAGACTTCATGCGCATGGTGTATTCACGAATGCGAGCTTCGCGCTCTTTGTTACGCGCCATTAATTCGGTGCGTGGAGGACGATTCTCTGCAACGACTTCTGGTTTGAAAGTCATTTGTGTTTCAGGAATCGTACGGTCTGATGTCTGACGAATGCTGTCGAAGCTTGGAATAACAGGCGTTTCAGCAGTGTTACTTTCTTGAATTTTAAACGTGCTTAATTCTGGAATTCCAGGTTCTTCCATTTCCATTTTCACAAGTTCTTCATTGGCTAATTCAGCCTTCTCGAATTCTTCGAAAGAGAATAAAGCTCCTTGTTTGATAGGCTCTTCAACGGTTGGATTCGATTCGAAAGTATTTTCAATTTCCAATTCAATTTCGTCAGCAACAACCAATTTGAATGGCTCTTCAGTCACTTCTGCAACGGGCATTTCATTTAATGGAGCAGTTTCAGCAACTACCGGAGTTTCTTCAACAACAACTGCAACTGGTGCAATCGGAGTCTCTTCAACAACTGGATTAGTATCTAAAGTGAAAACTGGATTTTCTTCAACAACAGGTGATGGTTCAACAACAACTGCAGCTGGCGCATCACCTAGAACGAATACAGGTGTAGGAGCCGGAGCTTCTTTCACTGCGTTAAGAGGAAGAAGTGTTGCAATTTCTTTCGCAGCAAATCCGGTTGCAATAACGTTCACACAAATGTCTTCGCCCAATTGCTCGTCTTTACCGTACCCCCAGATAATATCGGCTTCTGGACCTGCAAGTTCTTGAATGAAATCGGTGATTTCTCCGATCTCGTCCATTTTCAATTCGTTGTTTCCGTAGGTGATGTTCAACAGGATATGTGAAGCGCCTGTGATATCGTCGTCGTTCAACAATGGAGATTCCATGGCCATTTGAACTGCGCGAATGGCTTGGTCTTCACCTTGAGCTCTTCCGCTACCCATGATAGCCACTCCGCTTCCACGCATAACCGTGATAACGTCGTTCATATCCACGTTTACAATTCCGGTAATGGTAATTAGTTCAGCAATGCTTTTCGCCGCTGTGCAAAGCACGTCGTCTGCGTGACTGAATGCGTTGCTTAATGAAAGGTTACCGTATAGTTCGCGCAACTTATCGTTGCGAATAATCAAAAGTGTGTCAACTGCTTTGCGCATTTCTTCAATACCGGCAGTAGCTTGAGCAGTTCTCTTTTTGTTTTCAAAAGCGAAAGGAACGGTAACGATACCAACGGTAAGGATTCCCATTTCTTTTGCTACTTGAGCAATCACTGGAGCAGCACCTGTTCCAGTACCACCGCCCATTCCGGCAGTAACGAAAACCATTTGTAAGTCTGAATGGAACAACGCGCGAATTTCTTCGATAGATTCCATCGCGGCGTCACGTCCTACCTCTGGACGAGCACCTGCTCCGCGACCTTTCGTAAGTGTGTGTCCTAATTGCATTTTATTCAAGATTGGACTGTTGTCCAATGCTTGTGCATCGGTGTTACACACTACGAAGTCTACGCCGTTAATTCCTTTGTTGTACATGTAGTTAACGGCGTTTGAACCGCCACCACCAACACCAACAACTTTGATAATAGCGTTTTCTTCGTGTTTCGGAAGGTTGAAATTGAGCAAATCTGACATCTTAATAGAACTTTTTTGAGGTAGGTAAATCAGTAAATTTTTGGTTCTCCGAAGTAAGCGAAGAATTGCTCTTGCTTACAAACGCAGTTTTCAAAATAGTGAACCACGAAATGTTAGTAAAGGGCTATTGTGGAAATGAAGAAATATTATAAGGAAGAGAAAATCTCACGTTGTACATTTGCCGATATGTCTCAACAAGATATTCAAGATAAGGTTAAAGAAATATTTACGGCGTACTTAGAGAAGCATTTACATCGAAAGACGCCTGAACGGTATGCTATTTTAGCTGAGATTTATACGATTGAAGATCATTTCGATATTGAGGCTTTGTATGTTCGTATGAAGAACAAAAAATATCGTGTGTCCAGAGCAACTTTGTACAACACGATTGAATTGTTATTGAATTGTGCACTCGTAAGAAAGAATCAATTCGGGCAGAATATTGCACATTTTGAAAAGGCTTATCAGAACCAGCAGCACGATCATATTATTCTTACTGACACCGGAGAGGTGTTTGAGTTTTGCGATCCGCGCATCCAAAACATTAAGGCCACGTTGGAAGAGATTTTCGACATTGAAATTTCAATGCACAGTCTTAATTTTTATGGAAAAAGAAAAAGGAAATAGTTTCCTATTTCCTTTCCCTTCTTAAAGTTAACTTCTATTTTATTTTGCCGAAAGCAAAGCTGTTGCTTCTTGGTAATAACGATCTGGTTTTTGAGCGCCGTCGAAGTTCCAACGCTGCCAAGCTCCAACACGCTGACCTGCTTCATATAATCCTTGTGATTCTTTCATTCCATTTGCGAAAAAGTAAACGAACTCGCCTTGAGGAATCGTTAACGCTTCATCTAAGTATGTTCCTGTCATCATTAACTCACCCGTTTGGAAGTTGATTTGCGCTTGGTATAGCGACTCACCTACTTTAGTAATCGTGCGAGTGTACTTTGCAGCTGCCTTATTCTTTGTGACATTCAATTGAGCATCTAACAATTGAGAAGTCGATTGAGCGAAAGCGCTTGTTGTTAGAACTAGGAGAGCGATTAGGGTGAATAATTTAGTTTTCATGACGTGGTATGTTATGTAGGGGTATACCTACCTTCGCCAAAAAAGGTTACATCTTTTTTAAAAATATTTTTAGAAGCACAGAAGAAATGGATTATTTGTTTGAAAAGAAGTGGCAAGAGACACTCGAAATAGCATCGAAGAACTTTGGGGAAAAGCTTGATTATTCCGCAATTCTTCTTTTAATAGGTCTGCAGGAATTGGGGATTTTCGATTTGAAATTCAAAAAAGATCAAAAGCTAGAACTCATGCACATAGCAGTATGCACCTTACTTGAGCCATACGGTTATTATGAGTTTGAGGGAAGAGATGTGGACGGATGGCCACATTTTGCTAAAAAAGAAAATCTCCCGGTGTTGAGTCCGGGAGATCAGGAAGTTCTATTAAAAAAGGCCATAATGAAATACTTCGGTAACGAAGCTTAGCCTCTTAGATTTCGATTGTAACCTCAGTGGTTTCTTGTTCTTCAATCTTAATGATACCTACTCCGTAAAGAGCACCTTTATAAGCTTCGATATCCAATACCGCGAATCCAGCTTGACCT
>JBDLUS010000181.1:0-7267 GCA_039805165.1 Bacteroidota bacterium
TTTTTCTTTTCAATGGTATAGAAATAAGAAAATTGCATAACCCAAGCATCGTTCTTTTTCGTCTTAAGATTGCGATAGAGCCCTCCAATTTGAATTTCATGGTTGTTGGGTAAATTGAAATTTAAACCAAAACCGTAACGCATTTCAGTCACAGCACCCGATGTTACAGCAACACCGTTTACGAGTTGGTAATACTTATTTGTTCTCAAAAAGTTCTCGGCGCTCAAAACCGGAGTCATTCTTTTCAAACCGATGTGAAGGTCTAGCGACAAGCGATTTCTCCAAAAGATTTGTTCTCGTTTGTATTTGAAAAATTCTTTTTGGTATTGCGAGGTGTATTTAATACTTGATTTCGCCTTTGACTTGAATGTTTTTAAAATGTCCCACGAGAATCCAGCCGCAAAGCGATGTCCGTATGTATTGTCTTGATTGTCTAAATAGAAGAATTCATTCGGCATCCATGTCCTTCTATAGGTTGCCAGAATTGAAAACGGTTTAGCAATATCGTATTTCAAACGAGCACTGAATAACGTTTTCGAATAGAGCTTTTCAGAAACATTCCAACGGTATTGCCCTGAAAGCGAAGCTGAAAAACGCTTGGTTGGTTTAATCTTAAGGCCAAGTTCATAACGATTGAAAAAATCGTTTTGTGACCATGCGAAACTTGGAATTATTAATAAAAGTAAAAGAGCAATTCGTTTCATTAATGTTGAATGAATAGGTTTCCAACTTCTACAACACTACCATCTGCAGTAATTTCAATTTCTTGACGAACAGGCACGGTATATTCTTGCGTAATGCTGTCTTTTGATAATACGTAAACAGAATACTTTCCAATTTGAAGATTACGGAATGAGAAAGCACCGTTAGCACCTGTCTTCGTTGATTCATCATAGAATTCATTTTCTCCGTAGCATAGGAATACACGCATGTCTGTCATTGCGGTTTCTTCGCCAATGTAACCAACTTCACCTTGGTTTGATACATCGATTAAAAAGGAAGTAGTCACATCATCTGGATCTGGAATATTTCCCATTTCAGTAGCCGTTAATGTTATGATGTCACCAAAAGTATTGATGTTGAATTCAGCTGAAAGATTTGCGCTTAACGCAGCATCAACTTTGTCTGCGATTTCAAGATCTGTGTCGTCGTAAGAGAATTCAATTTGAACACCAGTTCTTCCTTGAAGCGCAGGATCAGCACTCGTTACCCAAACCGGATTGCTGAAATAGAAATAGAAATTTTCTCCCGAAAGTTGATTTACAATGAAATAATCGCCATGTTCTAATAGACTTCCTGGAGTTACAGTAATTTCGATTGATTCATACTGTCCATCTGTTTCATTAATTCCAGAAACCGTTCCTGTGATTGTTGATGTTCCACCAGGACCAGCAATTTTTTCACAAGACGAAAAAGCAATGGCAAGAAGTGTAGCGAAGACTAATGATTTTATTTTCATTGTACGATTATTTTTTGAGTAGTAAATGTTTGATTGTCGTTTTTAATTTGAATGAAATACATTCCTTTTGGAAGATTGGCAAGAGAAAGAGAAGTACGCGATGCATTTGCTCTTTGAATTCGCTGCAGCAATGTGCCTTGTGTGGTGAATACTATTATTTCAAAGTTTTTATCGAAAGGCGTCTCAACGTACAATATATCGTTGGTAGGATTCGGGTAAATGTTGAATTGGATATTCATTAAATCGGAAACATGCACTGTTGTGTCGCATGTCCCAAACATATTCGCATCCATCCAGGCTATGCGTTCGCCGATCCATAATTTTAAGTAATCCACTTCTTCTTGGTAAGTATCTCCAACGAAGTTGTTTGGCCAAACGTAATTCCCCAAAATTGGCCAGCGTTGGTAATGACGTGTAGCAGGCACCTCGAGAATTTGTGCAAGGCTATCGATGTAGTTATACAAATAGGTTGTATCGAGAAGAGTAGTACGTAGTTCATTCCATCTGCAATGGACTTCGTTCGCGTAAAGGCTATCCTCTAGCAAACGGTTCCACCATGAAGGGTTATTTCCACCACCACAAACTTCATTGAAATTGATTTCCCATCCATAGGTTTCACCACCTTGACAATAATCCGAGTTACCCCATGCGATGTTGAAATCCCAAAGTGGTCCGGCGAATAATTTATTTCCTTCGCTAAAACGTTCTTTATAGAAGTATGACGAAATACGATATCCATCGACATTTTTCGAAACTTCATTCACTAAAAAGAAATCGATGAATGAGGGTACGTCTATGTATTTACGATATCCCAATACAGGATCGGTAAAGTCACTAGAGACAAGTGCATCTTCCCAATCGGTGAAATATGTTTGAATATAATTTAATTGTGAAGGATGTAATTCAAAAAGTTCAGGGTCGTGAAGTTGAAGGCCAATAGTCACGTTACTTGGTGCCTGAGCGGGGTAGGGGGAATCCCAAGCAATAACCCCACCTGCAGTAGTCTTATCTACTTTAAGAATATATCCTCCAGTGAGTTCGTTGTTTAAAGTGTCTGCAGGAAGTAGTTCGTTAATGTTTACTCTGCCTGGGTTTTGTTTGATTCTTTCCATGAATACATATACCCCCATGTACTCACCATTCAACATAAGCTCGCAGAGTTTGGTTCTCGGTGTCCAGCGTCCCATTTCATTTCCAAGGTGATAGGTGAGAACATTGCGGATCATAGCCTTGTCTGTATATGGCGCGTAAAGTATCCAATCGTTGTCTGCAGGCCAATTGAAAATAGAGGCGTTGTAATTCACACTATCCGGTCCGCGCGTTTCTAGGCCATAAGATTTTGCAGGGAATCCATTCGAAGACGAACCTCGTTTTTCAATAGCAATCAATCCATAAAATTCGTTCAAAGAATCAGAAAGATAATTTACTTGACCCTCCCCATTGAAAATGATCCCCATCTCGGCATCAATCTTTGGCTCGTCGGGTATATCTACACCATAAGTATTTAAGACAACGATCGGAAGGGTTGAAGAACTGAATTCAAAAGGTTGCACAAACCATGAAGGTGGAGTTCCGTAGTAACTATTGCTCGTTGTAAGTCCTACGTGAAGAAATGACCTCGAGGTAATATCACCAGAATTTGTGGTAATGTTGTGAGCTTCAACACAGAGAATGTTATCGCCGTTGTTTAAAATGGAAAGGTAGTCTTGCGTAAGAAATATGACTTCGTCGGGCAAATCACCTTGATACATGTTCGCTTCATGCTGTCCGTCTGCACCGTCGTTCCATTCGGGTTGACCGTTTGTTGTGATGTTTGAGCGAGAAATTTCAACACCATTTAAATAAGCCACATAAGCGTCGTCGTAGTCCATATTCAAAATGAACTTCGAAATCTCATTCCAATCGTTAATATTGAAATGAATACGATGGTATACTGAAATCGTACCTGTAGGAATAGTAGTTCCGTCGTCGCCATCTCCGAATCCGAATCCGCCGTTTCCAACGCTCCAGGCAGAATCGTCAAAACTTGGACTAATCCACTCGGCAGGGGTAGTGGCATCGGGAACGATATAATGCCAATCGAGTGTGTCATATACTACGGTCTCCCAGTGGTCTACTTGTGCATTAGCGCACAAGGAGACTAAAGAAAGAAATATTATAAAGTGTTTTTTCATTTCAGAAAGGAGTGAAATGCTAATTTAACAAGGACTTAACAAAGATTGTTAGGTTTGGCTTTAATATGCATCATTAGGTTCACGAATCTATAGCTTGGTGAATTCCTCATTTGCTATTCATACATTTTTCAACGACCTTGCATCAAAATTCATTTTTATGGAAAACCTTGCTAGTATTCAAACGGAAGTTGACGCTTCATTTCTTTACGCTTTGCTTGCGGAACATGAAGAAGATTCAAATGTTGCTCATGTGTTTCGAGAGATGAGTGAGATTGAAATGGGTCATGCCAAGGCTTTTCTTAAAAGCAAAGGGCTTCCTGAATCTGATATGCCAGGCCCTTCTGGACGTGCAAAGACTTTAAAAAGGATAGGGAAAATATTCGGATATGATTATGTCTTAGGCGTTTTGTTAGATACCGAGAAAGGATTGTCCGCAGGTGTGCTGAATGCTCGGAAGCAACAGAACATGCCGAACTCCATTTCCGATACAGCGCACGTTTCCATTCTTCGAAATATTCTTCACACCAATAAAAACATTTCAGGCTCTTCGTTGGCGCGATTTGAAAAGCGTCACCGCAATGTTGGAGGTAACGCTATCCGTGCGGCTGTTCTTGGAGGTAATGATGGATTGGTTTCCAACTTCAGCTTAGTCATGGGTGTAGCGGGGGCTAGTGCAGGAAGCGGACCTGTGCTCATGACCGGACTTGCAGGCATGTTGGCCGGTGCACTTTCTATGGCTTTGGGCGAATGGATCAGTGTAAAGTCGTCACAAGAGCTCTCTGAGAATCAAATGGAATTGGAAGCGGAAGAGTTAGAAATTAATCCTGAAGGCGAACAACAAGAAATCGCTTTGATATACATGGCGAAGGGCATCCCTGAAGCGCAAGCGCTTGAAATGGCGGCTTCAATTATGCAGAACAAAGAACAAGCGTTGGATATTTTGGTGAAAGAAGAGTTGGGAATTAATGCAGAGGAATTGAAAGGGTCTGCTATGGAGGCAGCTTATTCTTCGTTCTTCTTGTTCTTAACAGGAGCTATTATTCCAGTGGTGCCGTTCTTCTTTACAACAGGATTTACTGCAATCATTCTAAGCACAGTTTGCAGCGCTTTCGGACTATTCGGAATTGGTGCAGCCATTACTTTGTTTACTGGAAGAAACGTTTGGTTTAGCGGATTTCGTCAGGTGTTATTCGGACTTATAGCCGCAGCAATTACCTACGGAATTGGAACATTGATTGGCGTTTCGTTGGGTTAAGGTTCAACCAATAATTTCTGAGTAATGATTTCTTCTCCTAACTTTAGTTGAAGAACATACGTGCCAGGATGCTCGAAGATTCTCCAACGATTTTCTTCACTGTGTTTTCCTGACGGGAAATTCCCAAGCTTATCATGCGCGACTTGCTTGCCATTCGAATCGAATGCTGTTAATTCCACTTCGCAATTTTTAGCACATGAAAATTCAATGCGGAATTTTCCACTGGTAGGGTTCGGATAAATGGTGAATACATTATTTGGAAGGGCATAGGTGGAAGAAACACCAACAGCGTTAGGCACTAACCAAACTTCGTAGAGGGTATCATTCGGAAAACTTTGTGTCCCGGTATTTACCCAAAAAATGTTTTGTGCTGTACTACGAATTCCACCAAGCAAGTGGCCGAGCATTATTTCACTGCCACTCCATGCGGAATTCAAATCAATGATTTCACCATTGAAAAGCGAAAGATTTTCATTCAAAATAAGTTCAGAGCTCGATCCTAAATATCCAGGGAGAATCGATGGAATCAATTCTTCAACCCACTGATTGTTTGCATTGCGTGTGACGCAAGCAATGTTCTTTGTGAAGGGGACATCGACATTCTGTGTGAGTACATCGCCTTCGTAATAATATTCTGAAATTCCACCTAAAAACAAATAATGCTGCTTTTGAGATTGCGCGTCGTAAAGTGAAACATGTCCGCAGTGGTATTGATTCAATAAATGTTGGAATTCAGGAACTTCAGCAATTCCAATTGAATTCACTTCAACGCAATTGGTAAAAGGCAAATCTGCATCTTGTTGGAATACCCCGCTGAATAAAGTGAAGTTCATTTGACCGTCCGCATCAATTCCTTCAACAACATTTAAATCTCTTCGGTGAAGCAAAGCAGGGTCACTGAACTCAGGCAGCCATTCAACTTGAATTCCAGTTGAAGTAAGCGTTGGAATAAATCGAGAAATTTTCTCGGTGTAGGTCTGTGTGAAGGAAGGGCCGTTCATAGGATTGTAGCGTCCTTCGAATTTATGTCCACCCGCAAGGTAAAAGACATCATAGAGTTTCTTCAAACTTCCTCCAGTTACAGCAAAACGCTCGTCGGTAATGAAATCGAAACTTTCAAAAGCAAAGGTTCCGTTGTCTTGCGCTTCAAAGAAGGTCTTCAAGTTAATCGCAGTAAGCATGGGGTAGGTGATGTGATCTTGCGAAGTATTACTATAGCCATATCCACCTACCAACCACAAAATGCTATCGGTCTGATAAAATTGAATGTTGGTTGAAGAAAACTGTTCGCTTAACGCAACATCAATGATATCGAATTCCACAGGAGTGGAACTGTAATTATTCAAATCGAGAATGGAGATGTTCGAAGGCATTCCAGCAACATCGAAAGACGCGAAGGGCTGACGCTCATGAAGGCCGTCTTTTCTTCCTCCAATCAACAATACTCTGTTCTCCCAAGTGCCGTAAGCGAAAGATTGTAAGGCAATGTCTTGACTTGAATAAACGGGATTCAATACAATAGTATATGGGAATTCTTGGGCCGCCGAATAAAGAGCCGAGAACGATAAGATGAATGCAAATATTTTTCTCATAATGCGAAAGTAGTAGTTCATTCGAAATTATTAAGTGAGGTAAGTCACGATTTTTCGCGACGAGGAAACTATTTCGGTGAAATGTGAGTCTATCTGCTAATGGAGCAGCGGAAAGAATTAAATAGAACCTACATAAGAATTGGCTTAATGTTTTTGGGATGGGCCTTCATGATTGCGCTTCGTGCTATGATTGTTATTCCCGATGAGCCTGCTCCAATTGTATACGAGTATCATCGTCCAGAAAAGAAGATTGAAAAGAAAGTTGAGCAGCGTGATACTCTTTATCTGATTTCGGGAGATTGGATCTTTCCTCTTAATTTCATAATATATAATTTCCCCTACTATGGCTGTGGTGGGGTTGTAAATTGGGATACTTGGAATCCGGGATATGGCTATCCTTCATACGGAGGCTATCCGATTGGGGGAGTTGTTACATTGCCTGCCGCAGATTCAACAAGCACAGACTCATTGAAAGCAGCGAATCAAGATGCATTGTTCAGCACGAGTAATGATTCCAACGCGGTGAATCAAATGGCTCAGAAGAATATGAATTCTTCACAGAGGAAGGGAATAGGCAAAAGGCTCGTTGGTAAATTGAGTCAAGTAAAGAACAATAGAAAAATACGCAAGGAACGTCGTTCTGAGCGTCGCGAAAATTGAAGATTAAAAATTAATTGTTGAAGTCTTGTAACTTTTAGCATGTTAGAGCGTCTTGGTTTTGTCGAATGAGCATAAGAGAATACAATGAAGCTGTTGACCTGTGGTCTGATCGAATCTTTGGATTTGT
>JBDLUS010000182.1:0-8050 GCA_039805165.1 Bacteroidota bacterium
GTCAGTTCTCCTTCTGCAGTGTATAGCGTTGACATAGAAGCATACTTCTCGCTTTCAGCTTTTGAAATTTTATCGCTGTATTCTGCATCAATGGCGCGTAATTCGCGACGAGCATTGAGTAATTCGTTTTTGGAAATGGACAGTTTGTTTCGGTGTTCTTGAACTTTCGTGGAAGCATTCTGGTAAGACATACGTCGCGTTTCGAGTTCTGTTTTTGATATAAGATCTTGTTTGTACAATTGCTCGTATCGATTGAACTGTTCTTCTGTGATAGTCGCGTTTCGTTCAGCATTTAAAAGATCTGTGCTGTCTGTTCTAACCTTGAATTGGGCCTGTTCAATTTTTGCGCGGGCTTGATCTTTTTTCACTTCCTTACCGCTTATCATTGCGTTGATTTGAATATCTAAAGAAGCAATTTTCGACATGTAACCTTCAAGTGCACTCTCCTTCGATTCCAATTGCGACTCGGTGTTTTGAACGAGATTTGGATCGAAATAGTCGACTTTAATCTCCGAAAGAAACAATATGGTGTCACCTTTTTTTACGCTGTCTCCTTCTTGCACAAACCATTTTTCAACTCTTCCTCCGATAATGGTCTCAACCGATTGTGGGCGAGAGTTGGGTTCCAGTGAAATTATATTTCCAACGCTTGTGATGTTCTGCGTCCACGGAATGCAGAGTATTCCAATGATTATGGCTAGAGCAATGAGTAATATTCTAGCTGTTCGAATGTTCTTCGCACGTTGCTCAATCTTATTCCAAGAAGTAAACTGATTTGAAGAATTTACTTCGTCAAGAAGAGGTAGATTATTCTTTTCCATCAATTAATTAATTTGAATTTTCTTCACGTCGTTTAAAGGCAACTCAGTAATGTTATGAATGAGAATAATGGAAGATTTAAATTCCGATTGAAGAATTTCCAATCCTTTCGGATGTTGCAGAATGTACTGATTTCTGAGGACAAGCAGATCTGGCTTTGTTACTATTGCGCGCGCTAATTCAAGCAAGGCACGACGTTCCAATGTCCAAATAGAATCTCTATGATGTGTGGACTTGAATATTCCTTCACTAGAATTTTTGAAGAACTCATTTAATCCAACACGCTCAGCGGCCGCAACAACTTCTTCATTGCTCGCTTCTGTGTTCCACTTAATGTTGGCAAAGAAAGAGTCCTCAAGAATAACAGGAAGATGATCGCACCACGCTGTTTTGCTTTTGAAACTATTCGCCGAAATGTGCTTTAGGTCATGTCCGTTACACTTCAATCCAAAGGAGTTTTCGTTGCGCAAATCAAGCGTTTGTAATAACTTCTTGCAAGAAATAGAATCTCCTGTTAAAGCGTATGTGTTTCCTCGCTCAAGTATAAATGTTGAAGGGAACTGACACTCGATGCGGTCAATGGAATGAACGGGAACACGACTTTCTTCATTTGAAGTGAATTCGCTCTGTTTGTTTCCTTGATAAGACAGAGCTTTTTGCATACTCGTAAGCGTATCGAAAATTGTGCTCAGTGAGAACAATATTTTTTCTATGCTGGAGATTACAAGTACAATTACGATTTCTGCTCCGAGGAATTGACCAATACTAATTTTTTGCGACACGGCCAGAAGACTTCCCAGCAACAACATACTTCCAACAATAATAATCTTGAACGCGAGGAATGCGTTTTGTTTTTGAAGAAGAAGTTTGAAATGAAAACGTTTCGATTCCAGGTATTGTTCAGAAATCTTATCGGCTTCGCTGAAAGCGAATTTTGAATTTGGACGATTGAATTTCTTGCGAAATAATTCTGCAAGAGAAAGCCAATTCACCATTTCATATTTCGCGCAAGATTCTTCGTAACTCGACTGCACAGCGGCATTGAATTTCCAACGAAGAAGAAGTATGAACGAGATTACAAATGATAGTCCGAAAAGAAAGAAAATGGGGTGGTAGAATGAAATAAGTAAGAGCCCAAACGTAAGTTGAAGGGAAGCGAAAAGCAAATCAATAAACAGCTTGCTGAATCCCTTTTGTAGGTAGCTAATTTCAATAAAATACTTCGCAAAACTACGATCGTTCGCTTGCGGATTTTGATTTAGGATACGCCCTAAGTAGGTGTATGCGAGCTGTGCGAAAAGTCGTTGCTCAACGTCTTCGCCCTCTTTCATTAATCGTATTTGTAAGACCCCGTTGAGCCATACAAAGAACATAATAAGTAAAAGTATGGCGTACATGCCTGGTCTTACTTCTTGCGCAGTGACGAAGGTTAGCAAAAGCTGCACCCCAACAGGAATAGCCAAAGAGAAAAGACCTGCAAGTGAAGAAAGGAGAATAACTTTTCGGATAAAATACTTCTCAAGTCGAAGCAATTCGCTGAGTGACTTGTAGATTGAGCTTGTAGATTCAGCCATAATTTTGAAAACATGACTTTTGTCATATTGTTCAAAGCACGAAGGTAAGCGAAGATTTTAAATCAACTACTATCCCTTCATACTATTTTCCGAATAGTTCTCCCATTTGTTAAGCACTGCTTGCATATCATCTGGAAGATTACTTTCGAAACTCATCCACTCTCCAGTTGTCGGATGGGTGAATGAAAGGGTTCGCGCATGCAGCGCTTGTCTTGGCAAAAGGTCAAGACAGTTTTGAACGAATTGCTTGTACTTGTTGAAAGTAGTTCCTTTCAAAACTTTATCACCGCCATATTCAAAATCTCCAAAGAGCGTGTGCCCAATGTGCTTCATGTGAACACGAATCTGATGTGTTCTTCCCGTTTCGAGTTTACATTCAACCAAAGTCACATATCCGTAGCGTTTCAGGACTTTGTAATGCGTTACCGCATGCTTTCCATGATCGCCTTCCGGAAATACGGTGAACACTTTTCTGTCTTTCAAACTGCGTCCTGTATTTCCAATCACAGTTCCGTCTTCCTTCACATCTCCCCAAACCAACGCAACATATCTTCTGTCTATGGTACGATCGAAGAACTGCTTGCCCAAATGCGTTAACGCTTCTTCAGTCTTGGCAATAACCATAAGTCCAGTTGTGTTTTTGTCGAGTCGGTGAACCAATCCTGGACGCGCATCGCTGTTAATCGGAAGGTTTTGAAAGTGATACAACATGGCATTCAACAAAGTGCCCGAGAAATTACCAAATCCCGGATGAACGACCATGTTCTTCGGTTTCATGAGGATAACCAAATCATCGTCTTCGTATACAATTTCAATGGGAATATCTTCAGCAATAAGTTCCATATCCCGCACGGGATAAGGCATTTCAATGGTTATTATGTCGTTGGGTTTAACCTTGTAACTGCTCTTTACGGGAACACCATTCACTTTTACATAACCGTCATCGGCTGCGTTTTGAATGCGGTTGCGCGAAGTTCGTTCGAGGCGATCAACCAAGAACTTATCTAAGCGCATTAACTTTTGGCCTTTGTCTGAAACAATTCGATGATGCTCGAAAAACCCTTCTTCCTGTTCGTCTAGAATTTCGTTTTCTTCCATCTTATTGTTTCATTGCTTTTAAGCGAATGATTTCTTGTGTTGAATTGTTTGTGATTTGAATGAAATACATTCCAACGGGAAGAGTGTTGTTTTCCATGTCAATGCTACTCACATGTGAATGGAATGATGACTCAATAAGTTGTCCCGTTGAAGAAAGAATAGATACGTTATACGAATGGTTTTCATTCAATCCTTGAATGGTGAAGTTGCTATTAAATGGATTCGGAAACAGGGAAGGAGTTTCCTTCGAAAGTTCTGTTACAGAATTCCAAACAGAAGTTTTTCCAGATTTGAATACCGGACGAATCATAAGTGCACCGCTAATACTTGATTGCTGCCAAGGTTGCTCGAATCCGTTGTTGTAAAATACTTTGGTAGCATTTGTGGTTCCGCTCTTGTCATTACCAACAGGAAGCCCAAGACTGCCGCTTTGCACCCAACCAACATAGAAGTTTCCAGTTACAGCAATTGGATTGTCGTAGGCATAATAAGAGAAGTAGTTTTCGCCATGCTGATAGAAAGCAGGGTGGTGATAGTTGTAGTTTTCTCCAAGTTCCGCGCCTGGTGTAGTTCCACCATCGGACCAAGCACGCAATAAAAATGTTTCTGAACTTACGTTTACTCCCGTAGGTAACCAATAAACAAACAATCCCAAGAGTGAGTCTGTCACCTCAGCTCGGAACTTCGTCGCAATCATTCCACCTGCTGCTGAATTAGAGTATCCGCGTTCTGCCGTGCCGTCGTCGTAGGCATAGTAGTTATAAAAATACTGACGCAAAGTTGCAGTGTCGTTTTGAAGACGCGCATCTGTTGGATTGATAAATGTTTTTACATCGAAGTAAGAACACGTGTCGTCAGGCGTGACGTTGTAGGTAAATCCGTTCAGGTTAATTGTTCTTGTGAAAGAAGAATTCGCATTCAAAGCTGTATTGAAATCAACAGCATTGAAAACCTGTGAGGTTCCATCTTGCTTTGTAATGCTGTAGCTGGTTACAATGTTCTCGTCGTTACCCAAGTTGCGTTCTTGAACAGCAATGCTTGAAGCCATGTTACTGCTTGAATTCGCAGCGAAGTGGGTTAAAGGCATGGCGGTGTATTCATTCAGTAAGGTGCGCAAAGGATATTGCATGCACACTTCGTCGAAAATGACATTGCTTGAATCTACTCCAGCATCAAGTTGAACATAGTCAATGTGCCAATGGTCAAATGCACCACTTAGCGTTCCGAAATTTCTGAATCTAAATTGAAATCCATCGAGCAAATATTCAGGAGCATTCACTGCAATAAATATTTGTTCGAAGGTGTCGGTTGGAAAAACTTCTGGACTGGTCCAGACTTGCGTCCATTGTCCAGCGCCGAAAGGCGAGAAGAATTCAACAATTAAACTGTCCCCTAAATCAGGGTTGTTTCCCATTCCACCACCTTGGTAGAAGAATGAAAGAAAAACTTGATCTGCTGCGGTTAATGTTGAAAGGTCAATTGGCAGAGAAGTTAACGTGTCAGCACTTCCATATGAAAACTCATCTGCGAAATCGTACGGATAACCATCTGCTCGCAACCCGTCTAAAGTTGCTACACCTATTGAAGGAGGAGCAATTGGAAATCCTGAATTTATAAATGCACAGGTGTCTGACCAACGTTGCCATGCATTGGGAACGCCAGGATCATTCGTGGGTAAAGAATTTCGAGAAAAATCATCGAAGAAGGGAAGCGTTAAACTAGCCGTCCCGCCGCGGGTTTGGCCTTGTTGTTTCCAAATAAATTCTTTTTTAGATTTTGCATTGCGCTGCGCATCGAAACGAATAACAGTCTCTGTTTCTTGCGAGAAGCTCGACAAAAATGCAAACAAGAAAACGATAGAAAGTAAATTTTTCATTAAGGTACGAATAGGTCTTGTTGCTGATCAAACGGATTGATTAACGTATCTATTGTGCAAGGCTCTTTGCTTAACCAGAAATCCATAAATCGTCCAGCAGCCATTGGAATAGCTTGGGAAGAATACTTTGGATCTTGACGGCAAACGTGATATTGCGCAGAGTCAGCTGAACTGTACGCAGCAGGTTCGAAGAATCCTTGACCCGATAAGTTCGAACTGTTCAATAAATTAATCGCGTCGTGATAAGACAAGCCGAAAAGGTTCGGAACTGGAACTGTAGTTTTCGCTCCTTCACCTACTGTAAGCACCACTGTTTGACCGTGTTCCAACATTTCGCCATATTTCAGGGAACGTCCGTTGTATTCCACTTTCATCACAACACCAATCATGCTGTTGTTTGGAGCATACTTAATTTGAAACTTGATTCCCTTATTCGTCAAACGAAGTGAGGCAATCTGAATGTGGTCGCCTTCCTTCACATTAATAGGAACCATCGGTGGCGTTCTTTTGAAAATGCTAATGAAGATAACGCGACCGTCTTTCACCATGCTTCCAGGTTTCGGACTTTGATCTCTTACTGTGCCTGGCGCAGCAGTGGCAACGAACAAACTGTCTGTAACCACCATCTCTAAATCGAGGTCATCTAATATCGCGCGAGCCTCTGCTTCAGATTTTCCTTTTAGATCAGGAATCTGAATAGCCTCGTCGTGACGCGTGTAAAATTTCAAGAAGAAAACAACGGCAAGGAACAAGAACAAGTTCACGCCCAAAATGATGAGCACTTGCTTCTTTCCGTATTTCGATTTTAAAAATTTTACAAACGACATAGTTTCAATTCAAAGAATTAGTTCGCCATTTCTTTTCCAATTGCATTGTCATAAAGTTCTTTATAATCTGCAATCATTCCAAAATTCTGTTCGTCAACTGTGCATCTTCCTTTGGTAACATGACCTAAAAGCAAGCAAGGAATATTCATTTCAGCAACGAAGTCTAAGAATTTGTCTTCGTCTTCTTCCACCACTGAAACAACTACTCGGCTTTGCGATTCACCAAACAAGAAGGCATCTTTGCGAATTTCACTGTCTGTAACAACATCGAATCCGAGGTCGTTCGGCAAGCACATTTCAACCAACGTAGTAAACAGTCCACCGTCGCTGACGTCGTGTGCTGCGTTAATGAAACTGTTTTTAATAAGTCCTTTAATACATTGTTGAAGTTGGTATTCTTCTTCCAAGTTGAACGAAGGTGCCGGAGAACCTAGGGTTCCGACAATGTTCGCTAAGTATTCGCTCGAATTAATTTCGTTTTGAGTAGTTCCCAAAAGGAAAATTAAATCGCCTTTGTATTTGAAGTCCAACGTCATTTGCAAGCTCTTGTCTTTCATTACCCCCAACATACCAATGGTTGGAGTAGGGAAGACCGGTGCAGCAGATCCGTCTGCTTTTGCCGTTTGATTGTAGAAACTCACGTTTCCACCAGTTACAGGAGTTTGGAATTTCGTGCAAGCTGCACCCATTCCTTTGATTGCTCCTACGAACTGCCAGTACACCTCAGGATTGTAGGGATTACCAAAGTTCAAGCAGTTCGTAATAGCCGAAGGCTCACCACCTGAACAAACAATGTTACGTGCTGCTTCCGCAACCGCGATTTGTGTTCCAATTTCCGGGTCGTTGTTCACGTAACGCGCGTTACAGTCAACAGTTAAAACAACCGCTTTGTTTGTTCCTTTTACGTTCACAACAGCCGCGTCACTCTTGCGATTCGTGCTCATGTTCACAGTTCCCACCATGCTGTCGTATTGCTCATACACCCAACGCTTGCTCGCGATGTTCGGTAAGGCAATCAATTGTCTTGCAGTTACAACATAGTCTTTCGGTTCAGCCACGTTGTCCATGTTGAACTTCTTATTCTCTGAATAATATGCTGGCTCGCTGTATTCTCTTTCGTACACAGGAGCTCCTCCGCCAAGCACAAGGCTTTCCGCAGGAATCTCGCTCACAATCTCTCCGTTCATGTAGTAACGAACCATTGGTCCTTCAGTCACCACACCAATTTCAGCAGCATGTAAATCCCACTTTTCGAAAATCTTTTCTACTTCCGCTTCGTGTCCTTTCTTAATCACGATAAGCATACGCTCTTGCGATTCAGAAAGTAAAATTTCGAACGGCTGCATGCCTTCTTGTCTGGTTGGAACCTTGTCTAACTGAATGTCCATTCCAACACCGCCACCCGCGCTCATTTCAGAGGTAGAGCAGGTGATACCTGCAGCACCCATGTCTTGCATTCCTGCAATAGCATCGGTTTCCGCCAATTCCATGGTTGCTTCCAACAATAATTTTTCTTGAAACGGATCGCCCACTTGAACCGAAGGAAGATCCTTCGCAGATTCGGCAGTAATATCTTTCGAAGCGAACGACGCTCCTTTAATTCCATCTTTTCCTGTGGCAGAACCAACAATGTAAACCGGATTTCCAACACCTCTTGCTTTCGCGCTGATCATCTTTCCATTTTCAACCAAGCCCACAGACATGGCGTTTACCAACGGGTTCACTTGGTAACTCTCGTCGAAAAATACTTCACCTCCAACAGTAGGAATACCGAAGGCGTTTCCATAATTACCAATTCCTTTCACCACACCTTCCAACAACCATTTGGTTTTCGGATTTTCAAGTTTTCCGAAACG
>JBDLUS010000183.1:0-3820 GCA_039805165.1 Bacteroidota bacterium
CAAATACGCTTCATTCAACCTGTGCGTGATGTCGCTTAAACTCACAACGAGTTCTTTCAATTCAGAAGTTTTTGCATTCTTTACCGAACCCGTCTTTTTGTCCCATTTCGAAATCGGCACAGTCAAATAGGTGCTCATTTTGAAATCGACTGTTCTTCCGACTCGCATTCGAACGTTTATTGTTGCATTCTCACTAGCAACTTTTGACTGGATAACAAAGCTGAAAATTCTCATGCTTCAAAGTTACAAAAAAAGCGTCGAAATTAAGCCCACATTAAGCCCACATTAAGCCCACATCGTTAAATCTCATTCGATCTATTTAGACACTCCTTGTCAAAAACAGACTTTCAAACTGCTTATTATCAATACTTTACAAATATTTGGAAAATCTAATGAAATCTAATAAGATTCATATTTTGTGGAGCGATTATCTCCACAAAAACAAATCCTGGAACAATTGTCAAACAACGGTTTCAGGATTTTTTGTTTCATTTCAGTCCCCCATTAGCCCACATTCTTGAGGTTAAGGTTGAAAACACAACGCCTCTTATTCGAATTTTAATTCAAACTTCCAATCTAATGTTTGAAGTAAGTTTCTTAAATCATGAAGATTACTTATCAATTCTTCAAAGCTTGGTTTTTTCACTTCGTAAATCATATCTTCCATCATTTTAGCATAATCCGATTTCCATTCATCCAATTTAGCTGCAACAGGGATTGGATTGACGGTAAGCGGATTATGGAGATTGTAATCAACCTCCCCAACTCTTGAAAATTTGTATCTGTGTGAAACAATGGTTTCGTACAATTCTTTATCGTTTATTGCTTTTGATGCAATTCCTGCTTTAGCTAAATAGTATATATCGTAAAGATGGCGACTTAGCCTATCGACTCTCATCTTTGCAGCTGGTCTGTGAAACTCTTCATGCAACAAGAATAGCTTTTCTAAAAAGGTACGTTCAGGATTAACCGTTTGCACCTCAAACAAGGATTCGGCGAAGTCTCTATCGATATAAAATTCATCTACCAATGAACCAAAAGTTTGAATACTGAAGGGTTCTCTTAAAGACCTGCAACTGATCTCTATTTGCACTCTTGGTAAAACATATTCGGTAGGTTGAGTAATAACATTTGGATAGTAGATTTCAATAATTCTTGGATCTTGATCACTTTCTCCAGTATCAATTATTTTAAATTCAAGTTCAACAAAGCCTTTTACAATAAATTCTTGCTGCAATTCTTCAAAGAAAACTCCTGTTGTGTATACACCTGCGACTTTTCTTAGTTTACCTATTTGTGTTTTTGAAATTTCGCCCTTGTAGCCTTCAAAAAACTCTCTGTCAATTGCCAAGTCAATATCTTCCGAAAAGCGACTTATTAATTTCCAAGCTTTACTTAATGAAGTACCTCCTTTAAAAACTAAATGAGCAGCAATAGGCATTTGAAAAATAATTTCCAATGTCCGACTTACCCACCAATCTTTTTCTACAGCAAAAGGTGTCATACCTTTCTCTGCTGCAATGGCACTGAAAATGGCTACTTTCTCTGCCCTGTCTATTGTCTGAAAATTAATTCCCGCCATCCTGCAATGCCTTTTTCATTATTTTTTGTATCCAAACTGGAGCTAAAGCTATGTCGTGCTTCAAGTCTTTTTCATTTTCTTTCAGAAGCAAAACCAATATCTTTTTCTCTTCGGCCTCATTTAGTTTACCAATTCCAATTTCTTTAATTGCTTGTATAACCAATCGACTTATTTTTCCCCTTGCCATTAAGTTCTTTGGAGTGGTTTTCTTAAACTTTATTTTTCGCTTACCTACTTTTATTTCTCTCGGTGAGCCATCTGTTAGCAGAACAATATTCATTGGCACTTGCGTACTTAGCCCCAATGCATTCAAAGCATAGCTGCCTGTAGGCACTGTTCTTATTTTATCTCTCTTGGCTATAGCTTCTGCCACTTCCTCTGCGCTGGGAATCAATGGTCCTATGAGCTTACTTGTTTTTGGACGAACATATATGCCTTGAGCTACCCTTACTAGCACGTTTTTATCTTGCAAACGATCCAAAGCTTTGCGCACAGCATCTGATGAGCCAAAAGACAAGTAATCGTCTGGAAAAACCAACGAACCGAGCGGCTTGCTTTTTATCGACCTTTCTACTTGCCTTTCAACGCTTTGCATATATTAAAATCTTTATATTTTGTCACAAATTTAGCAAACTTTTGTGACAAAACCACATTTTATTTGAGCCTTATTTCAATCAAATCAACGACAATATTTTGTCACAAATATTGTCGAAATTTGTGACAGATTTTGAATTCCAAGCCTCTTCACTTCCTCCTCTTCGCTTTTGTAAAGCCAACGCCAGCAGCCATATGCCCTAATCAAAGAATACTTCATTAAACTGTCGCAAATTGTTGCGGTTTTTGCGACAGAAAACGAACTAAATGATAAGCCAATCCATTGAATAGAATATCCTTACAAAAAAAAGAAAAGCCGAAAGGGGTTAGAAAACTAATGCTACGCATATTGCCTTCAAGGGTGGGTCAAATTGCCCCGGAATAACTCCTTGATTTATTAAATCCATTTACACTAAGGGGTGGATCACCTTGCGCAGGAACACCTGAGTCAAGTTGAAACGCAATAGGTGGATCAACTTGCCCCGGAATCTAAATCACGAAGTGATTTTTCCCCTCTCTTACCCTTTCTTCCCCTCTCTTAACTTTTCTACGGACCTTTTTCCGGCTATCCGTTCCAAGCTTTGTGCAAGCACAAAGGCTTTCCACTGCTATCCGGGGTACTTATGAACTTCGTTGTTGGAACTGCGTTGTTAGAACTCCGTTATTCCTCCCGATAGCTATCGGGATCATAATTGGAACTTCGTTGTTAATCTTCCCTTTTCTTCCTCCCTCTTACCTTTTCTTACCTTTTCTTAACGATTCGTCGCAGACATTCGCGTAGCATTCGCCTATCGGCATTCGTGCTCGCACATCATTTCTCACTAAAAACGTCCCTGCAGCACACTTTTAAGTACGAATAAATGTATAAAAACAACACTTTTCATGAGATGTAGATAAAATCACTACATTTGCAGCATGAAGAGAGCCGCGTATCAAAACTTACTGGATTGGAAGAATAATCCTGCGAGAAAGCCATTGATCATACAAGGGGCTAGGCAGGTTGGGAAAACATTTCTCATGAAGCACTTCGGGGAAAATGAATTCGAGCAGGTGGCTTATTTCAATTTTGAATCACAGCCCCTACTCTGCAATTTGTTTGCTGAGGAACTTTCTCCTCGCAAGATTTTACAGGGACTTGAACTTCTGTCCAATCAGACCATTGACCCTAAAAACACGTTGATCATCTTTGATGAAATTCAAGCCTGTAAAAATGCAATTACTTCATTAAAGTATTTCCAGGAAGATGATACTTCTTACTTCATAGTTGCCGCAGGTTCTTTGCTCGGAGTAGCTATTCACCAAGGTGTATCTTTTCCTGTTGGAAAGGTGAGTTTTTTAAACTTGTATCCATTCAATTTCTTGGAGTTTCTAGAAGCAATGGGAAAGCAAAAATGGGGCGATCTTATTTTAGAGCAGCAACATGATCTGATTGCTAAGCTTGCAACTGAATTAGAAGCTCTACTTAAGGACTACATTGTCATTGGCGGAATGCCAGCCGTGGTTATGCAATTTGCGGCAACCGGAAAATACCAGGCTTGCAGAAACACTCAGTTGGAAATATTGCAAGCCTATGAAAATGATTTTTCGAAGCACGCGCCTATTCAACAGCTGCCTCGAATTAGGCAAGTTTGGCAATCCATCGTA
>JBDLUS010000184.1:0-4697 GCA_039805165.1 Bacteroidota bacterium
AGACGCTTGTATTGACCGAACATAAATCCGATCTCACGTCCACCAACTCCGATATCTCCAGCAGGAACGTCAGTGTCTGCACCAATGTGGCGAGACAATTCGCTCATGAAGCTTTGACAAAATGCCATAACCTCACGATCGCTCTTTCCTTTTGGATCGAAGTCAGATCCACCTTTACCACCACCCATTGGAAGGGTAGTCAAAGAGTTTTTGAATATTTGTTCGAAACCTAAGAATTTCAAAACAGACAAATTCACTGTTGGGTGAAAACGCAATCCGCCTTTGTAAGGACCAATTGCACTGTTGAATTCTACGCGGTATCCGCGGTTAACTTGAATCTCACCTTTATCATCTACCCATGGAACACGGAAGATTAAAGTGCGTTCTGGTTCAACAATTCTTTCTAGGATTTTCGCATCCTTATACTTTGGATGGTTTTCCATAAAAGGAATAATGGCTTCCGCCACCTCGTGAACTGCTTGAAGGAATTCAGGCTCGTTCGGGTTCATTGCCCGAACTTTCGACATAAAGGCGTCAATTTGCGCTTGATGTTGTTGTGACATGATTTTCGATTTTATGGGGGCGAAGATACTACTCTTAACCATAGGTTGACAAAGGAGGCTTAAAATTTCATTCGAAAATAGATTTAGTGTTTCTTTGCACTCTATTTATATAGCTATGTGGGCAAAAATTGCTGCTTTTATTCTTCGTAACCGTATTCTACTCGGAGTTATTACACTGGCAATCACTGCTTTCATGGGATGGGAAGCTCGAAATGTCCGCATGAGTTACAAGTTTTCAGGTGTGTTGCCCCAAGACGACCCTACTTACGTTGAATACCAAGCCTTTACAAAGCAGTTCTCTGAAGATGGAAATGTTATGGTTGTTGGATTGAACGACCCAGAAATTTGGGAACTTCAAAACTTCATTGCATTAAAAGAACTTGGAAACAGCTTAAAGAAAATTACAGTTCCCGTTGACACCATTATTAACGGTGTGAAAACTACTGTTCAACGCAACGTTGTTGATTCTGTTTTTTCCATAGCGCATTGCTATGAAATGTACGCCGATACTACAGAAGAGCGCTTTCGCTTTCGACATATTTCAGATGGAAATTTAGAGTCGCAGGTCCAACTCGATTCTGTCAAACAAAAGATATTATCGCTTCCTTTTTACGACGGATTGTTGTACAAATCGAAGTCAGATGCGACCCTAATGATGATTTTTGTCAATGGGAAGCTTTTCAATTCTGAATTCAGAGGAAATGCGGTTGATCAGATTGTTGAGAAGGTCAACCAGTTTTCTAAAGATACCTACGTAAAGACCTACATTTCCGGACTTCCGTTTATACGAACGCAAATGACCGCCAAGGTCAAAGCCGAATTAAAGTTCTTCACTTTACTTTCTCTTTTGGTAAGCGCTGTGTTGCTGTTCATCTTCTTTAGAAGCATCCGGGCAGTGCTTGTGTGTATGGTTATTATTGGAATTGGTGTAGTTGTGTCAATGGGCACTATTGCATTGTTCGACTATCCGATTACCATGCTCATGGGACTTATTCCACCATTAATGATTGTCATTGGTGTTCCCAACTGTATTTACCTTCTCACTAAATACCATCAAGAATTTATTCGTCATGGAAGTAAGATGCGTGCCATGACCCGCGTGATTCA
This sequence comes from Bacteroidota bacterium, assembly GCA_039805165.1. GTDB lineage: Bacteria > Bacteroidota > Bacteroidia > Flavobacteriales_D > Sanyastnellaceae > CAIZGX01. The sequence continues at coordinate 1,671 of JBDLUS010000184.1, forward strand.
AAAAGTTGGAGAAGCTGCCTTCATGATTAACGCGACTACTGCTGTAGGTTTTGCCACATTCATTTTTGTTGAAAGTGATTTACTCAAGCAATTCGGGGTTATCTCGGCCTTGAACAGCATGCTCATGTTCTTCATTTCATTAATTGCCTTCCCAATTTTATTCTCATACACTGCCGCACCGAAAGCTCGTCATCTGAAGCACCTCGACATGCGTTGGTTGTTTCACACGCTCGAAAATTTGGTAAAGATGATTACCAAGAACAGAGGAATCATTTATTTCGTTACGGTTGTCGTTACCGCCTTGAGTTTTTACGGAATGACCTTGGTGAAAACGACAGGTAATATCGTTGATGATCTTCCAGATGACGACCGCGTGATTACCGATTTACATTGGTTTGAAAAGCATTTCGATGGTGTTATGCCTTTCGAAATAATGGTTGAGGCGAAGCGCGGTAAGATTACCAATCCAAAGACCATTGCACGTATAGATTCTTTGCAAGATGTAATGGATACCTTGCCAGGGGTTTCAACAAAAATCTCGAGATCCTTATCTATTGCAGATGCCATTAAGTTCGCTAAGCAGGCCTATTACGATGGCGATCCGGAATATTACGATTTAATTAGTCGAGGCGAGCAACAATTCATTGGACCTTATTTCGAGCAATCAGACAGCGCTGCTGAAAACTCGAACGCATCGAAATATTCGAATACTTTCTTAGACGATTCACTGAAGAAAACGCGCATTACTGCACAGGTTGCGGATATTGGAACACTTGCCATGGATTCGTTGTTGAACACGCTTCGTCCGGAAGTAACCAAACTTTTCCCAGACAGTTTGTACAAAGTGACCATGACGGGCACTAGCATTGTTTTCTTGAAAGGAACGACTTACTTGGTGAACAATTTATTCTCGAGTTTGCTCTTCGCTGTTGGGGTGATTTGCTTGCTCATGTGGGTGATGTTCCGCAGTTTGCGCATGTTGCTCATTTCGCTTGTACCTAATTTGATTCCGCAGTTTATTACTGCAGGTTGCATGGGATTTTTTGACATTCCATTGAAGCCTTCAACCATCTTGGTGTTCAGTATTGCGTTTGGAATTACAGTAGACAACACCATTCACTTCCTGGCAAAGTACCGTCAAGAATTGCGTGAGCACAACTGGAACATTAAATTGTCGGTACTTTCTGCGGTGAAAGATACGGGAGCAAGTATTCTCTTTACTTCAATTGTATTGTTCTTCGGATTTGGAATCTTTATCTTCTCTGAATTTGACGGAACGCGAGCATTGGGTATTCTTACAGCTCTGACTTTGTTCACAGCTATGTTAACGAATTTGATTGTGCTTCCGGCAATGTTGTTATCGTTAGAGCATCATTTAAGCACGAAAGCGTTCGCTGAACCATTCATTCAGGTAATAGACGAGGAAGATGATCTTTCATACGAGGCTTGGAGAATGCAGAGCATAGATCCAACACTTCCAGAGGACAGTTTAACAGGAGAATCAGAAGAGGATAAAGCCTAGATTAGCGCACTTCTTCGAAGACTTCGTTTACACTTTCTTCAAGAGCATTCAATTCGTTTACCACTTCATTCAGTGAATCAGCGGGCACAGGCTGATTCAAGCCTTTCCATGAAGAAACAACGGTTTTCAATTTATGAATCGCATCTTGAATGCGCGCTTTCGCTTGGATCCATTTCGTTGTTCTAGCATCTGAATCGCCCGAGTGGGTATTCATTTCGTAACGTTCTGCAGCGTTTAACAGGCAAACGCGAAGATCATTTTCATTCCAAGGTTTTGCAACGTACCGATAAACCTGACCGCGATTGATTGCATCGATTACCGCTTCAATATCTGCGTATCCGGTAACAAGGATGCGTACAGCATTTGGAAAATCGTTTAGCGTAAGTTCAAAAAACTCTACACCGCTTAACTCAGGCATTTTCTGATCGGATAGAATGATAGGAACTTCGTTTGCATTCAGATATGCAACGGCTTCTTGCGGAGAAGTTGTCGTAAATACATCGAACTCTCTTCTGAAAAGTGCTTTAAAAGCAATGAGGTTATTTTCTTCGTCGTCGAGGTAAAGTACTTTAATCATATCTTGTTAAACCTTAGTTTTGATAGGGTAAAGTTATAAGAAAAGTAGTGCCGTCGGTAGTGTTACTTGTGAACGAAAGTTGTCCGTTGTGCTCACCAATAATACCAGCGACAATCCCTAAGCCCAATCCAGTGCCTTCTCCCACAACTTTTGTGGTGAAGAAAGGTTCGAAAATTTTATCTTGAATTTCTGTTGGTATACCTTTTCCGTTGTCTTGAATTTCAACACATATTTTATTATCGTTGAAGTATGAACGTACGTTTATTACACGATCTATTGGTTGTCTTCCGGGTAAGCGAGTTGCTTGAACAGCATTTGTTAAGAGGTTCATGAAGACTTGGGAAAGTTTCCCAGGGTAACAGTTTATTGAAGGAATATTCTCTCCCAATTTCACATTAAGCGTAACCTCTGCTTTGGTCATATTCTTCATTACAACAAGAGTCGAATGAAGACATTCGTTTATGTCTGCAGAGATAAGTTCGCTTCTATCCATTCGAGAGAAAACGCGGAGCCCTTTTACGATTTCGGCGGTGCGTTTAGATCCATCTTCTATTCCGTTGAGCAATTGTTCAATTTCCTTTTTCAAGTAATCGACATCGAGTTTAATGTACTGACTTTTCAAGTGATTTACTTGCTCGAGCAGGTCTTTGTTTTCATCGATTTGAGCTAATTGTGAAAGAAGATCAAGAATTTCATCAATGTCGCGTTTAAGTGGGCCAACGTTCGATTGCACGAAGTTGATGGGGTTATTTATTTCGTGGGCGATACCTGCTGTCATTTGTCCAATTGACGCCAATTTCTCTGACTCAACGAGTTGTTGTTGTGTCATTCGGAGGTCGTTCATTGCGGTATGCAATTCGGTATTTCGGTTTTCGAGGTCGGCGGTACGCTCGTGCACTTTTTTCTCGAGTTGAATATTCTGTTCTGT
>JBDLUS010000185.1:0-11928 GCA_039805165.1 Bacteroidota bacterium
CCAATGTGAATCATCTTCGTTCCGGTATCGGCTTGTTGAAAGTGATTCGTTACAGCAACAGAATAAAATTCACCCACGCTGTTGTCTCCCTTCAACACACAACTTGGATATTTCCAAGTAACGGCACTGCCTGTTTCCACTTGAGTCCAAGAAATTTTGGAGTTCGCACCTTCACACATTCCGCGTTTGGTAACGAAATTGAATACGCCGCCTTTTCCGTCTTTATCTCCTGGATACCAGTTTTGAACGGTGCTGTATTTTATTTCAGCATCGCGCATGGCAACCAATTCAACCACTGCAGCGTGAAGCTGATTCTCGTCGCGCTGAGGAGCGGTGCAGCCTTCCAAATAGCTAACATAGCTTTCTTCATCGGCAATCAACAAGGTGCGCTCGAACTGACCCGTACCTGCTTCGTTGATGCGGAAGTAAGTGCTTAACTCCATGGGGCAACGAACGCCTTTCGGAATGTAGCAGAATGAACCGTCGGTGAATACCGCGGAGTTCAGAGCTGCGTAGTAATTATCGGTTCTTGGGACAACTGTTCCAAGGTATTGTTTCACCAATTCCGGATGCTCTTGAATGGCATCGCTAATGCTGCAAAAGATGATTCCGAGTTCGCCTAATTTTTCTTTGAATGAAGTAGCAACAGACACAGAGTCCATCACGAAATCAACCGCAACACCACTCAATCGCTTTTGTTCTTCAATAGAAATACCAAGCTTTTCCATGGTTTTACGCAGCTCCGGATCCATTTCGTCCAAACTGTTTAATACCTTCTTTTGCTTGGGTGCTGCGTAAAACGAGATCGCTTGAAGATTTGGTTTTTCGTACTTCACATGCGCCCATTCGGGTTCAGTCATTTTCTGAAAAATCTTGAATGCCTCTAAACGCCAGTCTAGTAGCCATTGCGGCTCGTTTTTCTTCGAAGAGATTAAGCGAATAATGTCTTCGTTCAATCCAGCCGGAGCTTTGTCTGATTCTATGTTGGTTGTAAATCCGAATTCGTACTCTTTCGAGGTTACGTTTTCTAACAACTCATCGCCTTCGTAAGCCATATGTTTTTAGATTGAAAAGCTTTCACCACATCCACACGTGCGAGAGGCATTCGGATTGTTAAACACAAATCCTTTTCCGTTCAAACCTCCTGTGTATTCCAATTCGGTTCCAACCAAGTACAAGAAGCTCTTGCGGTCTACAACCACTTTCACTCCATTGTCTTCAAAGGTCTGATCGCCGTCTTTCATTTCAGTGTCGAATTCTAGCTTGTACATAAGTCCGCTGCAACCCCCACCATCAACGCCTACACGAACGAAAGCATCCGAAGGATGTCCTTCATCAGCAATCAGCTTTGCCACTTGTGCTTTCGCACTTTCTGTTATCTTAATCATTTGTCAAAGTTTAACAACAACACGTTCAACATGTTTACCCATTTCGAAAACTATTTAGAAAAAATCTAAATAGAAGTCGTTTGGGCTGCAAAAATACCACATTTAAGGGATTTGGTGCAAATGAATTTGCAAGATTCTAAAGAAAGATACGATGTAAGATGTTTCACAAGATTTTGCAAAAGAAGCCTACGGCTAGGCCGCTCTGCTTGCGAAGCATCTTTCGTCAGAATCTTGCGAAGTATCTTGACTCCGGCATCTTGTGAAACATCCTTCGTCAGAATCTTGCCTCCGGCATCTAGGAACTATTTCCTCTTCTTCTTTTTCCTCTTGATATCCGGACCGAACAGATCACCGCCGTCGTGTCTGCCTGGTTTGTCGGTGCTGACGTCCTTTGGACCTTTGTTCACATCGTCGCAGGTGCGATCGGGTTTATGCTTGGCGAAAAGCAATGAAGCTTTGAAAACAATAGGAATGTAGTGAGAATGGAAATAATCCATACGGATCTCGCCGAGTGTATTTGGAAAGAACTGTAGAACAGGAACCTCTACTTCGAAAGTGGCGTAGAGACCATCGTTAACCAACATTCCATAGCCAAGTCCATAGTACAGTTGCGATCTAATTTTTTCAGAGTATGCTCGCGGAAGGGCATAATATTCCCCACGTGTAGAGCGTTTGTAGGCGTAATCAGCGAATACACCTAATTCATTTTGAATCCATTTACTTTTTCCAAACGGAGTGATATTGCTGGTTGAAAAGGTCAGTCCAAATCTGTTTTCATGGAAAATACGCTTCTCGTAAATGGATTGTCCGTATTCATCTTCCCCGTTGAATTTCTCTGATCCGTTGAATCGAATGTAATGAACGTTCAAGTCGAATCTATTCAAGAAAATAAGCTTATCTGTAACCCAGTATTTCCCAACATCAGCAGTCCAACCCACGCGAGGTCTCGCCTTGTATGTTCCAGCTGAAAAAGCTGGATTCAAAATCGTATCTGTCGCATTCCATCTTTGCCCAATGGCCAAAGTAGGTCCCATGGAAACTATTAGCCCCTTCGGCATATACGAAGTGCGCTCGTAGAAAAGCGTTTTCAAAGTCGTTCTGCGCTGTCCGAATGACAAGGCACTAACGAAAAACAATATCGCGAAGATTGAAAGTCTCATTTTACAAATCAACAAGTTTTCTTCATTCTTATTTCCTTGGGTATAATTGTTTTTTAACAGAGAGGTTCTGATGAATTATCTTTCTTTAGAATCTTGCTTCAGCATCTTGTGCAACATCTTTCGTAAGAATCTTGTTATACATTTGCCCCCGTGTCTGCACTATCCCAAATACAAGCGCCTGTTGAAGGCGAAATGAATGCGTTTGAATCGTTCTTCAAAGAACAGATGAAAAGCGAGCATCGCTTGTTGGATAAGGTTACCAATTACATTGTGAAAAGAAAGGGGAAGCAGATGCGTCCGCTTTTCGTCTTCCTTTCAGCCAAGCTTTTTCAAAAACCGGAAGAGCCAACGTTCGTGGCTGCAACCATGATTGAACTACTGCACACCGCAACACTCGTGCATGACGATGTTGTAGACGATGCCCAAATGCGTCGCGGATTCTTTAGCATTAACGCGCTTTGGAAAAACAAAATCGCTGTTTTAGTTGGAGATTATCTGTTGTCAAGAGGTCTTTCGCTCAGCGTGAAAACACAACAATTTCGTCTACTGGGAATCATGAGCAAAGCGGTGAGGGACATGGCCGAAGGTGAATTGCTTCAACAAGAGAAATCACGCAAACTCGATATTACCGAAGAAGTCTATTACGACATCATTCGTCAAAAAACGGCTTCGCTTATTTCCGCTTGTTGCGAAAGCGGCGCAGCCTCAACGTCTGCTACAGAAGAGCAAGTGAAGCAATTGGCGTTGTTCGGAGAGTATGTTGGAATGGCCTTCCAGATTAAAGACGATTTGTTTGATTACGGAACAACAGATGCTATTGGAAAGCCCGTGGGGATTGACATTCAAGAAAGAAAGCTAACGCTTCCTTTGATTCATGTTTTAGGAAAAGTAGATCGCGACACCGCGAAGAAATTGATTCGAACCGTGCGCAAGTACAACACAGACAAAGTGAAGGTAGAAGAGCTTATGGCGCAGGTGGTGGAGTTAGGAGGAATCAAATACGCAACGGAAAAGATGTACGAATTCCGCGATAGGGCATTGGATATTTTGAATCAATTCGAAAACTCTCCTGCCCGCGAATCCCTTCGATTGTTGGTGAATTACACCATTGAACGTAAAAAATAATTCCATGAAAAAAGTACTTTGGATTTTTACCCTTTTGGTTCTCGTTTTATCATCTTGCACCCCTTCTTTGGACGATGCAGATGCGCGCGAAATAAAGACCACTGCAGATGGCATGCGCATCGTGGGGTATTTCGAAAAGGGAACGGACAATAAAATTGGAGAACGTGCATTCTATCCAAACAGCAAACAGTGTTACATTGAAATGCGTATGAAAGACACCAAGCGCCACGGAGAGTGTTACACCTTCTACCAGAACGGTAACAAGTGGAGTTTGAATACGTATGAAAATGGGGAATTAAACGGCGACTATAAAACGTGGTTTGAAAATGGAAAATTATATGTTGAAGGTGAATACGAAAATGGAAAAGAAGTCGGTGAGTGGATCTTCTACAACGAAGACGGCACAGAAAAAGAACGTAAGAAGTACTAAGTATTTCCTCATTCCCATTCTGTTTCTCTTACTCATTCTCTCTTCGTTCACTTCGTCCTTCGCCCAAACACCTGAGGCATACATTCAAAAATATGCTGGAATTGCGCAAGATCAAATGCGCAAATACGGCGTTCCTGCCAGCATTACGTTGGCGCAAGGAATTTTAGAAAGCGGTAGTGGAAAATCGAAACTAGCCGCTGAAGCCAACAATCATTTCGGTATTAAATGTCACGACACCTGGAGTGGTGCAACCATGCACATCGACGATGATGCTCCGAATGAATGTTTCCGTAAATACAAATCAGTGGATCAATCGTTTGAGGACCACAGTGTGTTTCTGAAGAAACCACGCTACGAAGAGCTTTTCGTCTTGGAGATTACCGACTACAAAGGATGGGCGCAGGGACTGAAGAAATGCGGTTATGCAACAAGTCCGACTTATGCAAAAAGCCTAATAGATCTGATTGAAAAGTATGAGCTCACACAATTCGACACAGAACAGAAACCGAATGAACATTCGGCTATTGTGAACATCTCGAACAATCGAATTAAATACGTTTCTGCCAAGAAGAAAGAATCGCTCGCGGATCTCTCTAAGCGCACAGGAATCTCTGAACATTTATTAGCCAAATACAACGATATAGAGGAAGGCCATGAGTTTAAGGAAAAGGAAATTGTCTACCTACAACCCAAGCGATTCAAGGGAAGCGTGAAAGAGCACAAAGTGAAACGCGGGGAAAACATGCGCGATATCTCCCAGCAATACGGCATTCGTATTCGCAGCATTGAACGAAAGAATCATCTTGAAAGAGGAGCAGAGTTGAAGACTGGGATTGTATTAAAGTTGAGGTAATCAATTATTTATTAATTTAGTGAAATGGAGCCGTTAGCACCATACATGACTTCAATTCAACATTTATGCAAAAAGCATAAGGTGAAGAATTTGTATGCTTTTGGATCTGTTAGTAAAGATTCATTTTCCGAGGAAAGTGATGTGGATTTAATTGTTGCTTTCGAGGAGAACAATTCTCCAAAGTCTTATTCAGACAATTATTTTGATTTGAAGTTTTCACTTGAAGATTTGCTAGGCAGAGAGGTAGATTTATTGGAAGCTAAAGAATTAAAGAATCCATATTTGAAAGATCAAATAGTTCAAGAAAGATCATTGATTTTTGGACAATAATTCACGAGTCAATACCCGAGTTGAAAAATGAGATTGAAGTGTTATTGGGGGAATGAATCGAAGGTTGGATACATCTTGTCTTAAAATTCCACTATTGAGAATTTACCAAATGGTATCTACATCATGAAGTTCGATAACAAACTTCGTAACGCTGTTCGAATCGTTAAGAATTAACGCGGGGAATAATAGAAGAAAGAGATTCACCATTTTTTTGGAATTTTATTAATTCAAATGATTATTCGATCCTTTATTGTTAGAGAAAATTGGCAATTGTTCTTCTCTTTTAAGCAAAAATCCACCCGTCGTTGAGATACCAATTGAACAAGTAGGCGGTCCAAATGGCATTTGCAATCAAAAGTATGGTTATGAATAAAAAGTTAAACTTCGTCTTTAAAAGGCCGCTAAAACCTAAAACAAAAGACGAGATGAGAATGAAGAATCCTGAATCTTCTAAATTCCATGTTTTGGAATAAGTTAATGTCGACAAAAGAAAATAACCAAAAGCGCAAAGAGTAGTTAATGTTAAAAGTCTGATCCAAATGTTTATTTTATCAACTCTTGACATACCTATACCCAGAGCAATAAAAGCAAATGGTGTACATAAAGTGAATCGAAAAAGACAGTGCAAACTTCCTTGACGAAACATCAGAGCGAACGCAGAAATTCCAACGAGATAGGTAATACTGAGGATAAAAAGGTAATCTTGTTTTGAAATTTCAAATTTTTCAGAAAGCTTTTTACTCACGAAACTTTTAATGAAAAACACGAAAAGGATTACCAAGGGAATTATCATAAAAATGAGAAGGGCTATATTTATTCCAAAACCGAGAGTAGACCAATCTTTGAGTTCCTCAGGAATTGCTAATTTATGTCCCCAGTATTCTTGCGCATGGTAGAATTGAAACCACTTAGGGCTGTCTTGGTAATGTTGGAACAATACAACGAATAAAGTTCCAAGTATGATTGGAACGACTCTCCAAAGTAGATTAAGAAAAAAATCTCGTGTGTTTCTGCTTCTGATTAATGCAAATAATTCAACTAGTGTAATCGCTATCAAGAAAAATGTGAATGAAGGTCGAATAGTGGCAGAAATGAGTAAAAATAAAAATGCTAAAAAGCGTTTGTTTGTGATAAGAAAATATAGTGAAATGGAAATAATAAAAAAGCTAAAAGCCTCGCTATATGGAATGAAAAATATTATTAATGAAGGCAGAGTCAGAAAAAGCGGAATAGTAGACCCTTCAACAAAAACTTTTTTCAGTGTTTTATCAAGAATAAAAAGTGCGGATAAAAACATGAGAATATTCAGAATTATTATTCCAACATTGTTTAGATGTGTGGCTTTCCAGAGTAGTGGGAAACCAGGAAAAAATGCGTAATACCAATCTCCACCTCCTTGAGATTTGTAATATCCGTGCTCCTTAATATGTTTGTACTGACCAGAATCCCAATGAATCAAATTTTCTTCACTCGGTATTGGAAACGGAGCATTTGATGCATATTTCACACCGTTTTCAGTTCTTATATTCCCTATTTCTTCTATAAATATTTTGTTGACCCTACTACTTTTTGTATTTATAAGATAAGTAGAGAAAAGTAAACTTAAAAACAAAAAAAGGCAAGTAAATTTGTTTTTAAAATTATATTTGTTATACATTTTCTTGACTTATTTTAAAAATGTATAACAAAAATATGAAAAGACGGCATAAATTCAAAATTTACTTATTTATTTTTGCAATCGCCTCATCATTAACAACTCGAGCCCAAGAGCCGACGGTTGATCCAAATTTTGAATTACTTTTTCAAGAGGATTTTTCAAGCTTAAACCCAAGTATTTGGAATCAAATTCCTAGTATGACATGGGGCTATGAAACTTTTCAAGCGCAAAATGTTGTTTTCAATAGCATTGACCATTCCCTAGAGCTGACATGTGAAATGGACTCGAGTATTGAAGATTTTAATTCAGGCGGGATTGAGTCTATCCACAAAAAAGAATTTGGCTATGGATATTTTGAAGTGGAAACCAAAGTTCCTGTTCATTATCGAGGGCCTTGGGGAGGATTTTGGCTTCAATCGGGAGATTATTATTCTGAAGGGGAAGAAATTGACATTTTTGAGCCAAACGGTTGTATGACAGAAGCTAACCAATACTACAATGTGGGTACTAGATACTACGAGTATAATATTTTTGCTTCAGTTATTCAAACGAATGGTTATCCATTAAGTAATTATAACAAAATCGCAGCGTGTTGGACACCTAGAAAGGTACAGTATTATTTTAATGATAAAAATGTAAACCGAAGTTGCGACGCTCAATTTGAAGAAAACCAAAGAATCATTCCTGAAAATAGGCTCTTTATGTTTTTAACCTTTCAAATAGATTCCGCCGGTTGCAGACCAATTGCGGCACCATCAGGTCCAATGAAATGGTATTTTAAAAATTTAAAGTACTATGGATTAAAGATTAATTGCACTCAAGACAAAAAGGCGTCTAATGTCAATTTTGGTACTTTTGATTACAGAGTTTACCGCACAATTTCATTGAGCAACTCTTCCCTTCTCTTTAACAGTAGAGTGTTTTTACATGCAACTGATGAGATTACCCTAACAAATTTTATTGTCCCGAAAGGGAGCACATTAGAATGCTTTACATACTTTAACCAATGTCCAGAGCCATGAAAAATTTAATTATGATTAAGTCTAAGTTTAAATTCTTTTTTATTTTGTTGACGATTTATTTACTGACGCCATCTGTAACTTTCGCCCAATTCAAAATTTTATCAAACGGGAGTGGAGTATTTGATTCAGAGGCGATAGCATGGGAATCCGCATTAAGAACTAGGGTTCATAATTCATATGCATGTGCCTACCATCTTACAGTAGATTCGAATGATGTAGCTCAAGACGTCTTTTTTGTGAGTGGTCAAGGATACTCATATTCACTTCTTGGTGGTTACTCAGGTTCAGACATTATTTTGAAAGAACAGATTTCACCTTTGTCTTCTTTTGAGAGTGAAATAATGAAACTTAATCCTGTGAAATACAAGTATAAAAACGCAAATAAATCTGATGATCCGATTCGATATGGTTTTATTGCGCAGGAATTGAGTGAAGTATTACCTAATCTTGTGAAGAAAATGCCCGATGGAACACTTGCTATAAACTATACTGATTTGATTCCAATTTTGGTTAAAAACCAACAATACCAAATTTTGCATACAGACTCTTTGGAATCCGAATTGCAATCTCTAAAGGAGTCAATTGAAATGTTGAGTTCGAATTCATTTTCAAGAGATACTAAGAATTTGATTAGAGTATACCCTAATCCAATAAAGGATTATTTGAAAATTGAATTAATCGGTTACATTTTATCTGAAAGATACCGCGTTGTTTTTACTGATTTAGCGGGTAAATTTATTTATGAAACGCCATTATCGTTTGACAAGGGTACATCTGTTGAAATTTCTACATCTTCAATAGAAAATGGGCTTTATTTATTTTCTGTACTGCATAATGGTGATATCATTTATTCTAAAAAAATGGTAGTATTAAAATAGAGTCCGATTTGTCGGAAAACCGAAGGGCAATAAATAATCAATTAAGGAGAGATAAGCTTTGTTATATATTAGTTTATCTATAGAATTTTAAACAAACTTCGTAACGCTATTCGAATCGTTAAGAATTAATTTCTAGAATCTTTTTAAGAACAGCCTCGGGAGCAATCTCGAGGCTTTCTTTTTGCTCCGAATTTCCATCCTCTAAATAAGTCGCTTTAGCGCCAAGAGGCATCCATCTTCCCGGATGCATAGGTCGTTTCGAAGGATAAAGCCCAATGGCGCGAATACCCACGGCCGATGCAATGTGCAGCGGTCCTGTGCTTGCAGCGACCAACGTATCGCAAGATGAAATAAAGGCGATTAATTGTGGAAGGGAAAGCTTTCCGCTAACGTCAATGATATGTTCATCGAATTGAAAACCCTGACGAATACGAACCCCTTCTTCTTCGGTTCCTGTAATGTATATGTTGAAGTCCGATGCGGGTAGAAGCGATGCTAATGTTTGATATTGATTCAACGACCAGTTCAACGCACTGCCCTTGCTGAGCATGTGGAACACAACCGAACGTTTATTCGGTTCGAGTTGAATGGGGCTTTCCACTTGAGGTTTCAGAATATGCCAGGTGCGAATTTCTTCAAGATTCGGAATGTTCTTTACACCGAACGGATACAGCAAATGAAAATTCAATTGCGATTCGTGCAAGTCTGAATTCTTTCTCGAAAAGAACACGCGATCATTCGCGAATTTCCATGAAGCTATTCTGCTTCCAGTGGCAATTCGTTTTTTCACACCTTGCGCCTTCACCCATTGCATGACTTCCGCATCTGGAAAAGCGAAGACGCAGGCTTCAACCTTCAAAGAAGTTTCTGCACGCTTATCGAAATTCACAAATTCATCTACAAACGGACAAGCCTCTACAATGGCCTGTGTGTAGCTTCTTCCAATGAATGTGATACGCGTATTCGGAGAATATTTTTTAATGAAACCACACAACGGCAATGTCACAATCACATCGCCAATGCTGTCTGTGCGCGAGATGGCGATGCTATTTGGAAAGGCGAATGTGCTCATGAATTTTTTTGTATTTCAAGTGTGTGGCATACGCCGAGATGCGCGCAACCGTGAATCCTGCCTTTCCATCTAAAAATCCCAATCGGAAGAAATAGTCCACAACGAATTTTGAAATCGGACTAAATACACGTTTGTACCATGACGATTTTTTTCCTTGTTGAAACAAATCCTCGGCTTGAATGGTGGTGAACTTTTCCGCTTGCGCGTAATGTTGTTCAACGGAATAGTAGGAGTAGTGCAGGCAATCACCTTCCAACAAAAATGTATTCTCTTTCGATAATCCACGAAGCACTTCGTGAATGGTTCCTTCCCAATTTGTTTCTTGTCTGTTGAATAGACGAACTTTCACATCGGGATACCACCCTCCGTGCTTAATAAACGTTCCGCAATAGTTGGTCATGCGCTTGAATGACGCTGCTTGCGGATGATCCTTCCATTTCTGAATACTTTGAATAAGCGTGTCATTCAAAACCTCATCGGCGTCTAAACTTAAAATCCAATCGAAAGAGGCTTGCGCGTTTCCAAAGTTTTTTTGTTCGGAATAGCCACACCAGGGATTGGTTATAACCCTTGCTCCGTAGGCCTTACAGACTTCCACGGTGTTATCCGTAGAGCCAGAATCTATTACAACAATTTCATCAGAAACAGCTTGCGCAGCTTTCAAGCATTGCGCAATGTGGTGTCCTTCGTTGAATGTGATAATCACAACTGATAATCCTTCTGTCATGATTTATCGAGTTGAATTCCACATAAAAACATTCGGATTATCCTTGAAGGGCGCGAGGTCTTTCACCGCGATTAACAAACCCAAATCAACCAACCACAAGACACCACCTCCGCCAATGGTAGCGGTATAAATCACAGGAACTTTTAAGTCAGTTCCAAGGTACATGCGATGAACGCCGAACAAGCCCAAACTCACGTCTAACCCAATGGCAACGGCTCTTTGGTTGTCAAGCGTGCGAAGCTTCTGTACGATTTTTCTGTTGTTGAATTTTTCTTGCGAGGCTCCTTTCAAGGAAGAATTTCTTCCGAAAGATTCTTGTCCGAATGTTGAAATTCCGATGAACAAAAAGCAAAGCAAGAAAACAGTACGCATCTTACGAGTGTTGTTTAATTAACGCTTCTACTTTTTCCACCATGTTCTTTGATCCGATGAATAGGGGAGAACGTTGGTGCAAATCGGTTGGAACAATTTCCATAATTCGTCTATGCCCATCCGTTGCCGTTCCACCTGCTTGCTCAACAATGAACGCAAGCGGATTGCATTCGTATTGCATGCGCAATTTTCCACTCTTGTTTTTCGTGGTGCCCGGATAAATATAAATTCCGCCTTTGATTAAGTTTCTGTGAAAGTCAGCAACGAGCGATCCAATGTATCGTGCAGAATACGGACGATTCGTCTTCTTATCGCTTTCCTTGCACCACGCAATGTATTCTTGAACACCCTTTTCACACGAGTTCAAGTTTCCTTCGTTCATGCTATAGATGGCGCCGTCTTCCGGAATTTTCATGTTCGGATGTGAAAGGAAAAACTCCCCAATACTGGGTTGAAGCGTGAAGCCATTGACACCGTGTCCTGTTGTGTAAACCAACATGGTGCTACTTCCATAAATAATATATCCAGCGGCAACTTGCTCATCGCCTTTCTGAAGAAAGTCGTTCACATTCGCCAAATCACCAATGCTACTCTTCCTTCTGAAAATAGAAAAAATAGTTCCTATGCTCACGTTCACGTCTATGTTCGAAGAGCCATCTAACGGATCAAACAAGATCACATATTTCGCTTTCTTGCAATGCTCTTGATCGAAGGCAAAATACTTTTCATTCTCTTCACTTCCCGCTCCTGCAACTTGTCCGCCCCAACGCATCGCATTCAGCAACGTTTCGTCAGAAAACACATCCATCTTCATTTGCGTTTCGCCTTGAACATTAATGTTCGCAGCGGCACCCAAAATATCTTGAAGACCCGCCTTATTCACCTTGTGGTTAATGATCTTTCCTGCAATTCCA
>JBDLUS010000186.1:0-8721 GCA_039805165.1 Bacteroidota bacterium
CGCTTACTCGAAGTTTTGAAGAATCTACGCGACCAAGGGAACACAGTTATTGTTGTTGAACACGAAGAAGAAATTATTCGCAATGCAGATTACATCATTGACATTGGGCCGGAAGCAGGTGCCAAAGGAGGTGAAATTGTGTTCGAAGGAATCGCAAAAGATCTTGAGAAAAAAGGTAAGACTTTAACTGGAGATTACTTGCGCGGAGATAAGAAGATTCACATTGAAAAAACGAAAAAGAAATTCAACGACCACGTGTCGTTGAAAGATGTGAATCTTCACAATTTAAGCAACGTGAGTATTGACGTGCCACTTCACGCATTCAGCGTGATTACTGGGGTTAGCGGATCTGGGAAAAGCACGCTCATTAAAAGTGTACTCTACCCTGCTCTACAAAATGCTTTGAATGGCATTGCAGAAAACAGTTCCAATTATAGCGAACTTTCCGGAAGCATTTCTTCCATTAAAGCATTGGAATTTGTTGATCAAAATCCGATTGGAAAAAGCAGTCGTTCCAACCCTGCAACGTACTTAAAAATATACGACGACATTCGTGCTTTATTCACGTCACAACCGCTCGCCAAACAACGCAACATGAAGCCCGCGTTTTTCTCTTTCAACGTAACTGGAGGAAGATGTGACACCTGCGAGGGTGAAGGGATTCAGACGATTGAGATGCAGTTCATGGCCGATGTAGAATTGGTGTGTGAAACATGTAAAGGAAAACGATTTAAGGAAGAAGTTTTAGATGTGCAATACCGCGGAAAAAACATTGCAGATGTTTTGGACTTAACTGTTGATGAAGCCCTTGTATTTTTTGGAGAGGACACTTCAACTTCTGCCAAACATATCGTTCAAAAACTAACGCCGCTTAAGGCTGTAGGCCTCGATTACGTTAAGCTTGGACAAAGCAACAGCACCTTATCTGGCGGTGAAGCCCAACGTATAAAACTTGCGTCATTCCTAATCAAAGGACCCAACCAACCGCATACCTTATTCATCTTCGACGAACCGACAACAGGGCTACATTTTCACGATGTGCAGAAGTTGATGATTACGTTTCAAGCTTTGCTTGCGCAAGGACATACAGTTATTGCTATTGAGCATCATACAGATGTTATGCGCTGTGCCGATTGGATTGTAGACATTGGCCCTGAAGGCGGAGAGAAAGGCGGGAACATCTTGTACTGCGGACCTTTCGACGCATTCTTGAAAACTAAATCATACACTTCCGATGCATTAAATTCTTGATACGTTAGAAAATAATTTTAGAAAATATGTGTTGTTCAATCATGAGAAAATTAGTTTCGTTTAGCATTGCAGCAGTTATGAGTTTAGCAAGCTGTTCACAACAAAAACAAAATCAAAGCACCCCAAGCAGTATGGTACCAACAGTAGTTAAGACAGAGGAAGAATGGAAGAACGAATTGTCTGCTGAGCAATTCCGCATTCTACGCGAGAAAGGCACTGAACGTGCGTTTACTGGTGAGTTTTGGGATCATCATGATATAGGAACATACAGTTGCGCAGCATGCGGACAAGAGTTGTTTCAATCTGATTCGAAATTCGATAGCGGATGTGGATGGCCAAGCTATTTCAAGCCAATTAATGAGTTAGTTATTTCAGAAGATAAAGACACCTCTTACGGTATGGTTAGAACTGAGGTTATGTGCAGCAAATGTGGTGGACATTTAGGCCATGTTTTTCCTGACGGGCCACCTCCTACCGGTTTACGTTACTGCATTAATTCAGGAGCGCTAATCTTTAAACCGAATACCCCTTAACAGCGCTGTCAACACTGCGAAGTAGCGTTTGTGCATCGCGAGGATTCAACTGCTTTCCAAAGCGAATTTTCGAACGATTGTGTACGAAGCCTAAGCGCTCTCCGCCCATGATCCAGAAACTATCGTCCATGAAGTAAAAGAACGAATTCTCGTCTTGTTTTACAGTGCCCAATTGCTTGATTTTTTCAAGATCAAACTTCTCTATTTTCCCGCGATTTCCAAAGGCGTTTTGAAGAGTCATTTCGCCTTTTTTAAATACCAATATTTCTCTTCCTGACTTTCTCCACATAAGCACTTTCAATGTGCGATAAAAGAAGAATGACCACAAGGCCGTTGAGATTAAAAAGAAGATTTGCTCTCCCCCATTTGGTGCGATGAATAGCGAATAAATAAACACCCCACCACAAAACGTCCAGGCCATAAGCCACGTGTATAAAAGCGCTTCTTGCCAGCGTTCTACACTTTGTGAAATGGTTATGGTAAGCTGCTCTTTTTCACGCACAACCTGAATGCGTTTTCCTATGAATTGAGGGGCTGTCTTATTCATGACTTCAAAACTTTATCGTACAGTTTTTCATACAAGGGAAGCACAGCCTCAAGTGAAAACGCACTGGCTCTTTCTCTTGCTTGATCTTTAAATTTCAATAAACGCTCTTCTTTTTCAATGAGGTAAAATACTTGCTTCGCCATTTCATCTACATCGCCAACATTACTCATCAATCCAGAAACACCGTGTCTATTCAACTCTGGCAAACCTCCTGCATTGCTGGATACAACGGGCACTCCACTTGCCATGGCTTCCAATGCAGCCAAACCAAAACTTTCAGATTCAGAAGGAAGAAGCATAACATCTGCAGCCGACAAAAGCTCCATTGGATTCTTCACATTTCCAACAAAAACAACATCGCACAAATGATGATCGCGCGCGAATTGCTCCGCTTTTGAACGATCAGGACCATCGCCAACCATAATTAAAACAGAAGGCTTCAGATCGTTCACACGCTTGTAAATTTCCATTACATCCATTACGCGCTTCACAGGTCTGAAATTCGAAATGTGAATGAGCATAGGTGTTCCGTCTGGCGCGTATTCTTCACGAATTTCTTTTACTACATCTTCATCAATTAGATTCGGATTTAAGAAATTCGGAATGACCTCGATGTCTATGTTAATTCCAAAAAGTTTGTAGGTGTCTGTTCTCAAACTTTGCGAAACAGCAGTAACAGCGTCGCTTTCATTGATAGCGAAGGAGATCACCGGCTCGAAGGAGGCATCTCTTCCCAACAAGGTGATATCGGTTCCGTGAAGGGTCGTTATAACGGGGAGATTAATCCCTTCCCTTTTCAATATTTGTTTCGCCATATAGGCCGCACTTGCGTGCGGAATAGCGTAATGCACATGCAGAAGATCCAGTCCTTCGTGCTTGGCTACATCTACCATTTTACTTGCTAGAACTAGTTCGTAAGGGGGATATAAAAACAACGGATAATCGCTTACGTTAACTTCGTGATAGCGCACATTTTTTCTCAAAGATCCAAGTCGAACGGGTTGCGAATAGGTGATGAAATGAATCTCATGTCCTTTTTCAGCAAGTGCCTTTCCCAACTCGGTTGCAACAACACCACTACCCCCGAATGTTGGGTAGCACACAATACCAATCTTCAATTTTTTTTCCATAGTTCAAGGGAGCAGAACTCCATTGCAAAAGTACTACGGTTTAAGAGGAAACAGCTTGTAAATTTCTTCTTGAATTCTTGGTCGAATACGTAAGTCGTTAATCTTCCAATTTTCAGAACTCGGACAGTTTCTATTGCTTAAGAAAACGAATACGGTTCCGTTTGCAGGGTCTGCCCAGCAAAGCGTGCCGGTGAAACCAGAATGACCAAAGCTCTCGTCGCTTGCTGATGGACCTGTTGCGCCGCTCCATTTTGTAAATCCAGGTTTGTCGAATCCTAAACCTCTTCTGTTGTCTTTGAAGTGACGAGCGGTAAACAAGTCCATCGTTTCGTGGTGAAAGAACTCGAGTGCACCGTAACGCCCATCGTTCAAACACATCTGCATAAGAGCCGCGCAATCATTCGCATTACCGAATAAACCTGCATGTCCGGCAACCCCTCCCATGAGTGCAGCACCTTGATCGTGCACATATCCGCGTACCGCTTGACGTCTCCATTTGGAATCCGTTTCCGTTTCTGCGATCATTTTTACTGGCCAATTCGCTTGAGGATTGTAACCCATAGAACGCAAGCCCATTGGTTTGTAAAACGATTCTGAAACATAGAAATCCAAAGGAACTCCCGTAATTTTTTCAATCATTTTCTTGTAGTAGTAATAACCCAAATCACTGTACAGATAGCCTTGATCTGGATTCAAATTCACCTCTAGAATTTCTTTGTAGATAGAATCGGTCATTTCCTTGGTCGTCCACATATCTGCACAAACCGGATTGCTACATTTATCGGTGTGTTCCTTCGATAAGCAGTTTCCGTCCCACTCTCCGCCATTAACGGTTAAGTTGGTAAAGTCTTTCCAAGCCGGAAGGCCAGCAGTGTGTGATAACATGCGCTTTAACTGCATCTTAGCATGTGGATGTCCTTCTGGAAATTCAATGTATTCGCCAATGGTTTTTTCCACATCAATCTTCCCTTCATCTACTAACTTCATTAAAGCCATAGTCGTCGAAAGCATCTTTGTCACCGAAGCAAGGTCGTAAATCGAGTTTTCAGACACTTTCTGCGTCTTCGCCTTGTCTAGATATCCAAAACTCTTGTTGTAAAGAATAACGCCGTCTTTCGCGATTAAAACGCGACAGCCGGGATAAGCTCCTTGATCCATTCCCTCCTTGACAATCTCATCGACCTTGGAGAATAAATTTGTTTCGCTTCCAGCAACTTCCGTTGGCGCATTCGCCATCATGTCTTCCACATAAACACTACTGTTCCCGTTTGATTGAGCGCTGCTCGTTACAAAATTGAACCATCCTGTTTGTGAAGGCTTCAAATAACGCATTCTTCCGGCAGTTTGAAAAACCTTGCCTTGCCCCTCTTTGAATTTTGTTCCAACAGAAACAGGTAATTTTCCTTGAAAAGGAATAACGCCACATATGGCATCTGCTGTTACTTGCTGCGTTAAATCGTCTGGCTGATAAGCGATAACAAAAGAATTCACTCCCTTCCATTCCGATTTTTCCAAAGCATATGGACAAGCGAACATGACCACTGTTGTGGCGAAGCTCTCTGCTATTTTTTCCGCAGCATGTGTGCCGTTTGAGGTAATTCCGAAATTGGTGTTTGCCTTGTTCGTTGTACCTAAGAATGCAACAATTGCATCGGTGCAATTTTCTTTCATTTTTGAAATGACCGATTGTATTTCCGCATCGGTGCATTCCTTTCCCAACGCGTGAATCTCTGCGGCTTTGTATTGGTCCAAACTCTTTGCAAAGGCGCAATTCACATCGTCGCCGATAACCACAACCCCCAGAGGCTTCTGCCATTTGTCTGAATCTTCATAGGGGATTTTACTTTCGGAAATAACCGTGATTGAACTTTCAATGCACCGTCTGCGTAGGGCTGTAACATAAGGCAAATTCAAATCATTCGAAATTCCCTTGATTGGAATTGATTTGAATTTGTGCGCTCCAACGCGTTCTTTCGCTTTCAAAACTTTAAGCGCCTTTGCTGTAATTTCTGCCTCCGTTATTCTTCCTTGTTGAATCGCTTCTTTCACTTTTTGAATGGCCAACGGCACATTCAGTGGAAACAATACAACGTCGTTGCCAGCAATGAGTGCACGCACATCGGCCTCTCCCGCTGGAAAATATTTCGCAACACCTTCCATGTTCATAGCGTCGGTAAGGACCAATCCTTCAAACTTCAAACTATCGCGAAGCAATCCTGTGATAATGTTTTTTGAAAGAGTACTTGGAACATGAGCTTCTTTCTCGAATTCAGGAAGGGAAAGATGTGCGACCATTACACTCGCCAAACCGTTTTCAAACATGGTTCTGTAGGGCTTGAATTCATTGGAAGAAAGCTGCGCATAATTTTTATTTACAACTGGAAGTTCCTTGTGCGAATCGGCATCGGTATCTCCGTGTCCAGGAAAATGTTTTGCGTTTGCTAGCACGCCATTGTCTTGCATTCCCTTCATGTAGGCCATTCCACAGGTCGTTACGCGGTCTGCGTTTTCGCCAAATGAACGATTTGAAATGACTGGATTCTTCGGATTTGAATTCACGTCAACAACTGGCGCGAAATTCATGTGAACGCCAATGCGCTTGCATTGACGAGCGACTTCCTTTCCGAATTCATAAATGAGTTTTTCATCCATAGATGCACCTAACGTCATTGCGCGAGGGAATGAAATGGTACTGTCCAAGCGCATACCTAATCCCCATTCAGCATCTATACCTATGAGCAAAGGAATCTTTGATTTGGATTGAAAACGATTGGTCAACTTCGCTTGGCGAACAGGGCCTCCTTGAAAAAAAATGATTCCTCCAATCCCGTTGTTTTTAATGAGCGTTTCAATTTGCGTTGGATTGTAAGATTCTTTCTTCTCATCGCTCCACGCAGCGACCATGAAGAGTTGACCTATTTTTTGATCGAGTGTTAGGGTCTTAATGAGGCTGTCGGACCAGGATTCTGCGAAAGATGTTTCACAAGATTCTTCGAAAGACGCTATGCGAGATTCAGTTAATTTAGAACGGAAAGCAAAGAGTAAAACTACCAAGGCCAAGACTGGCCATTTCAAAAATTTCTTCATGTGTTAAAGTTATTCGCACACGAGAGCGTACTAAAAACTGTTCCACGTATTTTACAACATCAAAATGTGAATGAACTAATCCGCTGTTTTCAGTTCAATTGCCTTTCTGGCTTGTACCATAAGGAACGAAAACTGTTCTTCTTCGGTAAGGTTCGAATTATCTAGAATAATTGCGTCTGTTGCTTTACGAAGTGGATCTGCAGCACGTGTGGTATCTTGAAGGTCGCGTTGTGCAATGTTCTCACGCACATCTTCAATGGAAATGCTTACGCCGTTATTTTTCAATTGAAGGAAACGACGTTGCGCTCTTACTTCGACATCGGCAGTCATAAAGACTTTCAATTCTGCCTCCGGAAGAACAACGGTACCAATGTCCCTTCCGTCCATAACAACTCCGCCATTTTCAGCCATACGCTGCTGTATTCGCACGAGTTTCTCGCGAACTTCTTTAATGGCACTTATGGCTGAAACATGCGCGCTCACTTGCATGCTGCGAATTTCTTTGTCTACACATGTTCCGTTTAGGAAGGTTTCAATTTCCTGGGTATCTGAATTGTATTTGAATTGAATCAAAATGAGATGAAGCGACTCGATCAACATCTTAACATCAATTTCCCCCTTGCTTTGAATGTACCCGTGTTCCAAGGCATAGTATGCAACCGCTCTGTACATAGCTCCTGAATCGATGTAGATGTAATTCAAGTTTTTAGCGATGGCTCTTGCCAATGTACTTTTTCCACAAGAAGAATAGCCATCTATGGCAATGTTGATTTTATTGGTCACTTGGTTAGGGAATTGAAGGCACGAATTTACAATGCATCCGTGGAAAACCATACGTTTAATTTTAAAATGTGGTAATATTGTAGACATGAAAATTTTGAGACGATTGACATCTTTAAATAAATTGAATCTTATAACATTTCTTGTTGGAATGCTTTCAATCGTTGTCTTTCAGTCTTGCGACAACATTCCGTACTTCGGTCATCAGGAAGGAAAGATTATTTATGACGTCACCTTTCCTTACGAAACAAACGATATTAAGCTTGCTCTTTTCCCCAGTGAAATGACTTGTATTTTCGATGGAGACCATCAACACACCAAAATCGAATCTGCCTATGGGATTGTGAAATCTGAATTTATCATTGATCACGAAAAAAAAGAATTCAATCATTTGGTGGCGTGCTTCGGAAGCGACTATGTGATGCACTTGAATGAGGGAGAATTCAACGAATGGATTAAACAATTCCCTTCGGTTCGATTGGAAGAAACCGAGGAAACAATGATGATTGCTGGTTACGAATGCAAAAAGACTATTGCCTATTTCAAAAGCGACTCACTTCCTTCAGTCGAATTGTACAGCACAACAAAATTAAATTTAGATGGAAATAACTGGTGGAATATCTACACTGGTGTTGAAGGAACGCTCTTGGGTTATGATATTGAACAATACGGAAGACGTATGCAAGTGCGCGCGCGTGAAGTTGTTTTTCAAAAAACTTCACCAGAAGATTTTCAAATCCCAACTTCCTACACTCCAATAAGCGCGGGTGAAATGAAGTCGAAGCTCGATGAAATTGTAAAAGATTATCTCGATTGATGAACCATTAGGGAACTTCCCTGTACAGCATAAAAAATTCAAGTTATGCTGGCTTCTTTTCTACGATTCTTTCAAAGCGACGGTAGACATTTTCAAATTGTCTCACAAACCATTTTCGTATGCATCGGTGTTCTCTTCTTGCGTTGGGATTATTCCTTTACAACTATGCTCCTCACCTTTGGCGTTGCGCTTTCCACGCAGCTCATAGGCATTTACTTTCTTAAACTTCCAATTCATTCAATCAAGAGTGCATTAATCACAGCATTCGGATTAACACTGCTCTTCAAGAGTAACGAACCGTTGTTGTATGCATTGGCCGCCGCGATTGCCATTGGACAAAAATTCGTTTTTAAAATTCGCGGTCAGCATCTTTTCAATCCGGCAAATGTCGGAATTATTGCAGTGATACTCTTCACGCAAAAAGCCTGGATCTCTCCTGCCCAATGGGGAAATAACACCCTCATCATCTTCGTGATTGGAACAGCAGGGTTGGCGGTGCTTTCACGCGTGAAGCGAATAGACACTGGACTTATTTTCATAGCCACACTTTTCACGCTTGAATACATGCGAACCATG
>JBDLUS010000187.1:0-10740 GCA_039805165.1 Bacteroidota bacterium
CTTCCATTCGCTGCTTTTGGAATTTTCATGTTGGTTAACGCCATTGCTGGACATCCTGTAGAGAACTTCTATCCTTACTTAGGCTTAGTACTTGTGTTAATTGCTGCGGATAAGATGAGTGAAGGAAATCCGATTAAACAATTGTTAATGTATTCGCTTCTTGGAATTGCGGCATTGTTGGTTGGAATTTTTGCAAGTGGAATGATTAGCGTGTTTGCGTTCATGTCAGTTGGATTGTTCTGCAGCACGTTGTGGCCATGTATTTTCACATTGGGTATTGCAGGATTGGGTAGCAGAACGAATACAGGATCAAGCCTTTTGATCATGATGATTATGGGCGGTGGATTTGTTTCTGTGGCGCAAGGAGCGTTGTCTGATGACGCTGTATTAGGCATCCAGTATTCTTACTTCGTAGGCGTTGCATGTTTTGCTTACTTGGCCTTCTACGCTTACCGCGTAAAAGGAATTTTGAAAAAGCAAAACATTCAAATCGGTGAAATGGCTGGAGGTCATTAATGGAAAAAGATTTGAATGCGCTGCAAGCGCAAGTAGACGAATGGATTAAAACGGTTGGCGTTCGTTATTTCAGCGAGCTCACCAACATGGCTATGCTAACCGAAGAAGTTGGTGAAGTCGCTCGCATCATTGCTCGCCGATACGGCGAGCAAAGCGAAAAAGAAAGCGACAAAGCCAAAGACCTTGGCGATGAAATGGCCGATGTTCTTTTCGTTCTGATTTGCCTTGCAAATCAGACAGGCATCAATTTGCAAGAAGCCTTCGACAAAAACATGGCGAAGAAAACAGAGCGCGACGCTACAAGACATTTGAATAACGACAAATTGAAATAGTTTCAACTTCGTTGAAATAAATAAGGGCCTCCGTAGGAGGCCCTTATTCTTGCAGGTTACCCTGCCCGCTCGAATGCGGGTAGAGTGTCGTTACGCGTCGATCTTCGCGTATTTCGCATTCGCTTCAATGAACGCTCTACGAGGTGGAACCTCGTCGCCCATAAGCATAGAAAATATCTGGTCACACGCCGCAGCGTTGTCAATGGTAACTTGACGTAAGGTTCTTGTTGTTGGATCCATAGTCGTTGTCCACAACTGCTCTGCGTTCATCTCTCCAAGACCCTTGTATCGTTGAACGTTTACACTTGTTTCAGAACCCGCTCCACGCATTTCCTTAATCAACGCATCGCGTTGCTCTTCGGTCCAAGCATATTCACCTTTGTTTCCTTTCTTCACTTGGTACAATGGAGGAGTTGCAATGTAGATCATTCCCTGATCTATCAACTCTTTCATGTGACGGAAGAAGAACGTCAAAATAAGTGTCTCAATGTGAGATCCGTCTACGTCGGCATCACACATGATCACAATCTTATGATAACGAAGCTTTGCTGTGTTCAACGCTTTGCTGTCGTCTTCAGTTCCAATGTATACCCCTAAAGCGGTGTACATGTTCTTGATCTCTTCGTTCTCAAGAATACGATGTTGCATCGCCTTCTCTACGTTCAAGATTTTACCACGAAGTGGTAAGATCGCTTGGAACACACGGTCGCGTCCTTGCTTAGCGGTTCCACCCGCCGAATCTCCCTCGACAAGGAACAATTCCGATTTCTTCGGG
Organism: Bacteroidota bacterium; assembly: GCA_039805165.1. Lineage (GTDB taxonomy): Bacteria > Bacteroidota > Bacteroidia > Flavobacteriales_D > Sanyastnellaceae > CAIZGX01. The sequence continues at coordinate 1,624 of JBDLUS010000187.1, forward strand.
TCTTTTTCAGAGCAGTCTGCCAATTTTCCTGGCAATCCGCCGCCTGTTCCCACACCTTTTCTTTGAATGGTTTCACGCGCTTTCTTCGCGGCAATACGCGCTTGAGCAGCAAGAATTACTTTTTGTACAATTGCTTTTGCTTCAGCCGGATGTTCTTCCAAATATGCTTGAAGCATTTCACTTACCACTTGAGATACAGGAGCAACAGCTTCCTTATTTCCCAATTTGGTTTTCGTTTGACCTTCGAACTGTGGCTCTTGAACTTTAACAGATACAACTGCCGTAAGTCCTTCGCGGAAGTCATCTCCCACGATTTCCACCTTCGCCTTTTCCAACAAACCACTCTTATCTGCATAGTCTTTCAACGTAGAAGTTAATCCGCGCTTAAATCCTTGCAAGTGTGTTCCACCTTCGTGGGTGTTGATGTTGTTTACGTATGAGAATACATTCTCGTTGTATGAATCGTTGTAAGTCATAGCCACTTCCACCGGAATAGCACCGTCTGTGCGCTCCATGTGAATAATGGTTCCGATGATAGCCGGACGGCTTTCATCTAAGAACTTAACCATTTCAATCAAACCAGCTTCGCTGTAGAACTCTTCGTTCTTGAACGTCCCGTCTTCGTTGGTCACACGCTCGTCTGTCAAATGCAAACGAATGCCTTTGTTCAAGAATGAAAGTTCGCGAAGACGATTTGCTAATGTGTCGTAGTTGTACTCTGCAGTATCGAAGATGGTGTTATCTGGAAGGAAGGTTACAGTAGTCCCGCGAAGATCGGTCGTTCCCATTTCCTTAACAGGATATAACGCCTTACCGCAACTGTACTCTTGAACATAAATTTTTCCTTCGCGAAAAACCTCAGCCTTCAATGCAATCGATAATGCGTTCACGCAACTTACCCCTACACCGTGAAGACCACCTGATACTTTATACGATCCTTTGTCGAACTTACCACCCGCACCAATCTTGGTCATTACCACTTGAAGGGCGCTCACGCCTTCCTTCTTGTGCATGTCCACAGGAATACCACGACCGTTATCTTTAACCGTGATGCTGTTGTCTGTATTGATAAATACCTGAACCGTATCGCAATGTCCGGCCAACGCTTCATCGATACTGTTATCCACTACCTCATACACCAAGTGGTGCAGACCGCGAGTTCCAATATCACCAATGTACATAGCAGGACGCATACGTACGTGCTCCATCCCTTCTAACGACTGAATATTATCAGCGGTATAACCGGGGGTAAGGGTATTTTCTATTTCTTCACTCATTCTCTCGTAGGACTATTAATTATCTAACTTTTTTATTCAAATTGAAGAACAGGGCAAGCCCATTTTTTCAAGGTCCCCAAAGTTACGCAAGGCCCATTGCCGTAGCAAAAAACGGGGGCCGAAGCCCCCGTGGTTTTATGAACATTTCGTTAACAAAATGCTACTCTAGAATGAATAAGAAGCTCCCAACGCAGCGAAGAAGCGCTGGCTTGGAATACCGCTGTAAATGGTATATTTCTGAGACAAGATATTGTTGAATTGAATATATGCCGAGAGACGCTCGTTGTAGGTGTATGTCGTGCGCAAATTAACATCTACGAAAGCTTTCATTTTATACACATAAGAGCCGTCCAATTGCAGTTGAGCATCTCTTCCAGTAACAGGCAATACCGACTTCGCCCAGCGCTCTCCGAAGTATATTCCTTGGAAGTTAAACTTGAACTTCGAATTCAGGTTATACGAAGCCTCTGCTGAGAACTGAAGGTTCGGCAACTGCCAAGCGTATTGCTGATCCGTTTCGAAGTAAGAATACGAACCGCCCACTTTCGCGCTCCATTTTTTTCCACCTAAAACCTCAACCTCACCTTTAACCTTAGCTACGCGCAAGTTATCGTAAACGACTCCTTGCATGTTCCCTCTTGAAAACAGGCTGTCGTTCACGAAGAAAGCGAAATTCTCAATCTTATTCAGTTCCCCGCCAACACTGTAGTTCACGCGACGAGAGATAGACCCATTCACGCCACCATACAATTGCATTTTATTGTTTTGATTGAGCAATTGAGGTTGAACAACCACAAATGGATTCTGGTTGTATAATCCGTAATAGGTTGTTGGAGCCAACGATCCTTTAATTCCAGCATACGGAACAAACATACCGTCGAGAATGCTGTAACTCACTTCCGCCTGCGGATAAAAGTGTCCACGTTGCTCGCCGCGCGATTGCATGTACAAGCCCATTCCAATCTTCACACGAAGATCTTTGTATACCGTATAGGCTGAGGGAATGAAGCGAACGATGGCGTTATCGAACGAACGCGTGGTTCTCAACGAATCACCTTCACCCCATGTATTCGCAGCATCTGGAGACCAATCCAATCCGGTTGAATTAAACTGATTGTATGTCATTCCGAACTCACCGCTAAACACTTCCGTCTTCACCAATTTGCTTGCTCCACCGCTCACATCTACAAAGTGTTCATTCGAATTGAAAGCATCTGAAGCCAAGCGATATCCCGCCTTCGCCCACCAATTCAAATCATTGCTATCGCGATCAAAGGTGCGAATTCCAAAGTTTCCGTTGTAAACATTCATGGTCTGTTTCAGACTCGAAAAATCAGGGAAATAACTCACCTGCGAGGAGTCTACTCCGTACCAATTGGTCACATTTCTATTCCAATTAATCTTTGCATCTGCAACGGTCTTCTTGTAGAATCTCTTTCCCCAAAGGGTTGCATTGTTCTCACTGAATGTCGTTGGAAGATCTGCACCCGAAAGCACCTCGAAATTCGAGTTAGCGCTTTGATGTCCGTAACGAACACCCCAATCACCTTTCTTCGATCTACCATCGGTGTAATAGGCATCCATCTTCGGCGTAACATAACTTCCGAAAGAAACGTCTACCCATCCGTTTTGAAGCTTCTTCAACTTCTTTTCCATTGGGAAATTCGACGACAAAATGGTGGCTGGTTGGGTGAACGAAATCTGTCTGGTTGGAAGCATGTTGTACTTCAACAAAGACGCGCTTGTTTCTGTTTCAATAACGAAAGGCTGGTTCGAAATTTTATTCGCATCGCGCAAGAAAATATTCAAATCACCCACAAACTGCGCACTCTGTATAAGCACACTATCGACCTGCGCTAACGCAGGCGCAGCGACTGTAACGAGCATTACAGCCAATAATATAGTCTTCAATTTATTCTTCATGGAACTCATCGTTTTGAATATTCTCATCTGTGTTATCAATAGGAATCTCCACGGCTCTTGGCTTTGGATTTTCCAATTCTTCTAAGTCGCGTTTCTTCTGTTCGGCACGCGCTAAGATTTCTGGATTCTTCGACTTGGTAATAACTGCATCAAGCGTCTTTCTTGCTTGGTAATAATCTGGCTTCGCCACGTAGACATCGGACAGAAGTAAGATGGCTTCAAACTTCCATTTTTCAAATGACGAATACTTTTCAATCAACTTGAAAATTGATTTTTCAGCCTTATCCAATTCTTTCAATTTGTATTCAACAAAGGCATTCTGGAATGCTGCCTCTGCTGCACCCTCGCCGCCACGTTTCGCCACTTCACTATAATCTTCCAATGCGCTTGCAAACTCTTCTTCTTTCATCTTCATGCGTGCTCTCCAGAGATATGCCTTCGCACGGTTGTCTGCATTGGCCGAAGCGTCTGCAATAACCTTGTCTGCATACTCGCGCGCCAATCCCATTTCTTCAATGCTGTAGTAGGCCACAAGCAAGGCCATCTGCGCATCTTCCACACTCTTCTTCGAAACAGCAGCGCTTTCAATTTTCAACAAGTGTCCAATCGCATTCGCATATTCTCCTTGTTGTAAACGAATGTCTGCAGCATTGTTTAAAGCCTCTTCCGTGAAGTCAGAGAATGGCAAGGCAATCACACGCTCGTAATAAGTAATCGCAGACTCTTTGTTGCCTTCATTCTTAAAGCAATCGGCCAACAAGAAATTGGCTTCAGCTGCGTGAACGGCATTTGGATATTGATTCAAATAAGACTCAAGTTTTCCTTTCGCTTTCGCACATTCACCTGCATAGGCCGGTGCAGAAGCCTTTGTGAAGACTCCTTCTTCAATTTCTAAAGCGCTTACATCTGCAACAGTAAGGTTTGTAATTTGATTTTGGAATTCAACATCGTCGATTAAGACGGGTTTAACAATTTCCAAAGCGTCTAGAATGATCTTGTCGTTTCCGTAGTTCGCGTAAAGTGTATTCCAAATAGACTTCACCTTCGCGTCGTTTTCTTCGTTGCGATAGATCAAGCACAGGTTCACCAAGATTCTTCTGGTGTAGTTCGAAGTAGGCTCGTCTGCCATTAACTGAAGGAATACAGTCTTCGCCTCAGCGTTTTTCCCTTCACTTAAGTAAGTTGTTCCCAACTCGAATGCCGCATCTACCTTGAACTTCGAGTTGCTTTCAGAATCTACCAGAGACTTCAGCAAATTAATTTTCCCGGAATTGTTTCCTTCATATCCTTCACAAAGTGCTTTCTGAAAAAGGATGTAATCTTTTTGAGCTGGACTTCCTTTTGAATAACTCTCAATGGCTTGCTTGTAACTCTTATTCACGAAAAAGCAATCTCCAATGCGCAAATACGCATCGGCCTTTTTCGAATCTTCCGCTTCTTTCGAATCAACAAACTTTCTGAAAGCTGTATTTGCATTGGCATAGTACGGCTTCGATGCATCGTAGTCTTTTTGAGCTACACCTAATTTGAAGTATGTATATCCTAAGCTGTAGTTTGCCAAGGCATAATATTCAGAATTGAACGCTGCCGGCTCGGCGATACATGCTTGATAGTACTCTTTCGCCTTTGGGAATTTATTCTGACGGTAGTTGATCTCTCCCATCCAATACTTCGCCTGAGCCATGAGATACGTGTTCACTGGATACTCCAATGATTTCGTGAAAAATTCTTCCGACTTCGAGAAACTCTCTGCTTGATATAATTCAACACCGCGGTTGAACGCAACAATCTGATAGGAAGTCTTCGCACGGATGTCTTTCACCTTCATTTTATCCAATGAAGTTAAGGCGCGCTCGTAGTTTCTTGTTTTCAAATACACATTCAACAAGAACTCATAAGCTTCGTCGTGACGTGCAGAGTTCGGATATTTCTCTAAATAACCTTCGAAAGCTGAAATAGCTTCGTGGAAAGGGTTGTAAGAAAGTTCGAAAGCCAATTTAGCATAGTTGAACAACGCGTCTTCTTGTACATCGAGGTTGTGTGTTTGTTTCGAAGCCGCTTCGAAAGCGGTGCGTGCATATTCCTTTTGCTCCAATTTCAAGTAGCAATCTCCAATGTTGTAGTTCGCCAGTTGCGAAGTTGGAGAATCTTCCTTCGTGCAGTGTGAATAGGCATCTACTGCGCGTTCGAAGTTGCTGTTTCGGTAGTAGCAAAAACCCAATTGATAGTAATCTTCCACCGAAGGCTTCGCCGTTGGCGACATGTGATACTTCTCTAAGTAAGGCAAAGCCTCTTTGTATTTTTCTTGAATGAAATAGGCGTCGCCGATTAGGTGCGCGATTTCTTCATTTGCATTCGGATAATTGTTCTTGACATTCTCTTCCGCGTTAATCAACGGTGGCGCATAGGCCAGCAACTCATCGAAACGCTTCTGCACATAATAAATCTGTGAAATGAAATAAGGCACAACCGCCTTGAAATCTTTGTCTTCCTTCAACTTTAAAAAAGACTCCAATGCAACTTGATAATCTTTGTTCGTGTATGCCATGTAGGCGTAGTAGTAGGTTGCAGCAGGCGCATACTCTGAATCTCCGTCTTTCACCTTCGCGAAATCTACGCGCGCATCGGCATATTTCTTTTGATCGAATTTCACGAATCCGCGTTTGTAGTAAAACGAAGGACGTTCTTCCGCAAGCAATTGTTTTTCTTCAACTTTATTGAACCACTCGAGTGATTGCTTGTAAGACTTACTCTTGTATTTGAAGTTGGCCAATTCCAAATAAACACTTTGACACCAATGCGAATCGGGATGGTTTCTTACGAAGGTGGTGAGCAAGTATTCTGCATCTGGATGAAACAAGTTCATGGCGCAAAGACCTTGGTAATACTCAGCATCTGCGCGATAGCCGTCGTTTCCAGAGGTTAATGAAAGATATCTTTCGAACGACTCTTTTGCCGGAACGAATTTTTCATTTTCGAAAAGATTCAGTGCTTCGCGATAGATTCGCTCGGGCACAACTTTTTCGTAAGACTTTTGAGCAAACACAGATGTGACGCTCAAAACCAGTAAAACAAAACCCAGTGCAATTTTTCTCATAGTCACAATTTGTCAATGTGAAATTACCAAGACCACCTTCGTGAGAATGGGCTAATTCTGAAACTTGCGAACGAGCAATTGTTTATGGATATTGTTCAGGGATTCCACTCCCCTGCACCCTGGCGAACCACGACAGGGTTCAATCCAGAAAAATCTACGATCGTAGAGAGTAACATTTTCGAAGTGTCTTCAAAGAAAATCTCAGCCACATCGTTCGACCAATCGTCTTCGAGATCAATGGCTTCAAGTGGATATTCTTCTGTATTTTCTTTGCAATGAACACTAGACACCACAAGAGGTTCACCTAGTTGAGAGAGCAGGCGCTGAAGAAAATCGTGATCGGGAACACGAAGACCAATGGTGGTTCTGCGTGAAGTAAAAAGTTTTGGGACCAGACTGCTCGCTTCCAACAAAAAAGTAAACATGCCTGGGGTATGCCTTTTCAAAGCGCGATAATACGGGGTTGAAATGGGCTTGGTAAATGTGGCCAAGTGAGAAAGGTCGTTACAAACAATAGAAAAGCGCGCGTTGTCTAAACGCACGCCTTTCAATTGAGCCATTTTCTCTATTGCTTTTTTATCTGACAACGCACATGCAAAAGCATAAACTGTATCTGTTGGCAGAATACAAACGCCTTGCTTCCGAATAATTTGTGCCGCTGTATAATCAGCGTTGTTGTCTGATATGGAAATCAAAATTATTTCGCTTCAGCTGCTTTCTTGTGATCTGCAAGGAACTGCGCCAATCCGATGTCTGTTAACGGATGCTTCATCAATTGCAAGATCACGCTTAACGGACCGGTCATAACATCTGCTCCAATTTCAGCGCAAGCAATGACATGCATTGGATGACGAACAGAAGCAGCAAGGATTTCAGTATCGAAACCGTAATTATCAAAGATGGTTCTGATTTGTTCAATCAAATCGATTCCGTCTGTAGAAATATCGTCCAAACGTCCAACAAAAGGGCTAACATAAGTAGCTCCTGCCTTTGCAGCAAGAAGCGCTTGTCCGGCAGAGAAAATCAACGTACAGTTCGTGCGGATTCCTTTGTCTGTGAAATAACGGATTGCTTTCACTCCGTCTTTGGTCATTGGAACCTTCACCACGATATTCTCGTGCAATGCAGCCAACTCCTCTCCTTCCTTCACCATACCGTCGAAATCAGTTGCGATGACTTCAGCACTTACATCGCCGTCTCCAACAATTTCGCAAATGTCAACATAGTGCTTCATTACGCGGTCTGTTCCAGATATACCTTCCTTTGCCATTAAGCTAGGATTAGTTGTAACTCCGTCAAGAACGCCTAAGTCTTGAGCTTCTCTAATTTGATCTAGGTTTGCTGTGTCGATGAAAAATTTCATGGTGTAATTATTTTTTTTGCGAAGTTAGCCATTTGAAAGAGGAAGGTCAAACCGACTTTTCAACCAAAAGCACACACAATTTTTTTAGGTCTTGTGTTGTTCTTCGCCGTGAGTATCTTTGAAGCATGCGCAAATTACTGGTCATATTGGCTTTAGCCCTTTGGGGAAACTCCTGCTTCGCGGGCATGTTGCTTATTCCAATGGACGAGTCGCAGCAGAACCACATTAAATCATATGGCATAGCCTACTGGGTTTTAGAACAGAAGCTTCCGATTGAATGGTTGTTAAATTATAGAGGTGGAAGTTTTCTGATGGAAAACATTCCAAGCATTCAGAAAAAATGCACTGAACGCGGAGTCAGTTTTCAAGTCATTGCAGATGCGCAAGTTCAGGCCATTTATGAAGAGATTGCCGACCCGGAAGTGAATATGGAAAAGGTAAAGTTGGAAGTGGCTCCGAAAATTGCAGTATACACTCCGCTAGGCAAGCAGCCTTGGGACGATGCAGTGACCTTGGTTTTGACCTACGCCGAAATTCCGTACACGAGTATTTATGATGAAGAAATTATAACTGGAAAACTTCCTGAATATGATTGGCTTCACCTGCATCACGAAGATTTTACGGGTCAATATGGGAAATTCTACGGCGCTTATAACATGGCTCCGTGGTATAGAGACGAAGTTCGAAACCAAGAAGCAACAGCAGCGAAATTGGGATTTAACAAGGTTTCTGAGATGAAGCGTGCAGTAGCGGTAACGATTAAGAACTTTGTTTTAGGAGGAGGATTTCTGTTCACCATGTGCAGCGGAACAGATTCCTATGACATTGCCTTGGCTGCTCAAGGAACAGACATGGTGGAAAGCGTTTTCGATGGAGACCCGAGCGATCCGAATGCGCAAAAGAAATTGAATTTCGCTCAAGGCTTTGCCTTCCAGAATTACAACATCATTAAGGATCCGATGGTCTACGAGTTTTCCAACATAGATGGAACCGAAGACCATTTGAAGGTGAAAGAAGAGAACGACTTCTTCACGCTGTTCGACTTTTCCGCGAAGTGGGATATAATTCCAACCATCTTAACCCAGAACCACACTCAGGTGATACACGGATTCATGGGACAAACGACTTCCTTCCGTGAGGGGTATCTCAAAAGTGAAGTCACCATTATGGGTGAATCGAAAAACATCAAATGCGCGAAATATGTGCACGGCGAATTGGGCCAAGGGCAATGGACCTATTACGGCGGACATGACCCTGAAGACTACCAACACCGGGTGGGTGATCCGCCAACAGATCTTTCGTTGCACCCGAATTCTCCAGGCTACAGACTTATTCTAAACAACATTCTTTTCCCTGCTGCAAAGCGTGAAAAGCAGAAGACATAAATTAAGAACAACTGAACGATGCGCTTTCTTCAAGTCACTGTCCTTTCAACATTCTTGGTTTTAAGCCTATCG
>JBDLUS010000188.1:0-4019 GCA_039805165.1 Bacteroidota bacterium
CTTTCGGATCGTGTCCGTTAATGGTGAATTCGCGAACACTTTTCAAATTCAAGTCGCAGTGCTCGGTGGTGTAAAACCAACCTCTCCAGAACCAATCCAAATCAACCGCACTCGCATCTTCCATACTGCGGAAGAAATCTTCTGGGGTTGGATGTCGGAACGCCCATCTTCTGCAATACTCTTTGAACGCATAGTCGAACAACTCTCTTCCCATAATGGTTTCGCGAAGAATGTTCAATCCGGTTGCAGGCTTTCCGTAAGCGTTGTTTCCAAATTGATAAATGCTTTCAGAGTTGGTCATAATCGGTGACATCTTCGTTTTGTCGCCTTTCATGTAGTCGACGATGTTTCTTGCTGGACCGCGACGAATAGGGAATTCACGATCCCATTCTTTTTCTGCCAAATATTCGCAGAAGGTGTTCAATCCTTCGTCCATCCATGTCCACTGACGCTCGTCGCTATTGATAATCATCGGGAAGAAGTTGTGTCCCACTTCGTGAATGATAACCGACAACATACCTGTTTTTGTTCCTTCGCTATACGTCCCATCGGCTTCAGGTCTTCCTCCGTTGAAACAAATCATTGGGTATTCCATTCCAATCCATTTCGCGTGAACGCTAATGGCAACCGGATAAGGATAGTCTATTGTGTGTGCGCTGTATGACTTCAAGGTGTGTGCAACAACACGCGTGCTGTATTGCTCCCAAAGAGGATTTCCTTCTTTTGGATAGAAGCTCATAGCCATTGGTTTCTTACCGTTAATGTCCACCGACTGCGCATCCCAAATGAATTTTCTTGAAGTTGCAAAAGCGAAATCGCGAACGTTTTCAGCTTTGAACACCCATGTCTTCATGGCTTTCTCATGTCCTTTTTCTCGCGCAATGGCTTCGTCTTGTGTGCAAATTATGACAGGCTCAGTGCTAGTTTTCGCTTTGTTATAACGTGCAAGTTGATCAGCAGTCAAAACGTCTTTCGGATTTTGCAATACCCCTGAAGCCGCTACAATGTGGTCTGAAGGAACAGTTAATGCTACTTCGTAATTTCCGAAATCAAGCGTGAATTCTCCCGATCCCAAAAACTGCTTGTGCTGCCATCCACTGTAATCCATGTATGCAACCAAACGCGGATAATACTGTGCAATCGTGTACAAGTAGTTCTTATCGGTATCGAAATATTCGTAACCGCTTCTTCCGCCCAAACGCATGCGGTCGTTGATGTTGTAGTTCCAATTAATTTGGAAAGAATAAGATTGTCCAGGTTGAATAGGCTTCGGTAAGTCAATGCGCATCATCGTTTGATTCACAATGTATGGCAAGTCTTTTCCAGCTGCATCTGCTACTTTATCGAGCTTGAAACCACCGTCGAACCAAGGGTACAAATCGATAAGATCGTTCGTCTGCATTTGATCGCTAATCTTCATTTGCTCAATCTTCGCGGTGTTGTTGTCTTTCGCGTAGATGTTCTGATCGAGCTGAATCCACAAGTAATACAACACATCCGGAGAGTTGTTGTGATACGTGATGGTCTCTTCACCATGAATTTTTTGAATGTCGTCGTCTAAACGAATCTTCATTTTATAATCGACTTGCTGCTGCCAGTAGTCGGTTCCCGGAGCACCGCTTGCTGTGCGATAGGTATTCGGAGTGGCCATTTCATCGGGCCCCAATTGACGAAACTTATCGTTCCAAGGATTCACCTGTGGCTGTGCAAAGGCGTTGAAGAAGGCAACAGATAAAACAGTTGCAGCAAGAATTTGACGAAGGTTTAATTTCATAGCGGTGCTAAAATACGAAAGGAGAGGGGTTTATTAGGAAAGAAAATCTTCCAAATCTCGGCCTGTTTCTTCAGCTATTTCATGAGAATATGAAATGCCCTGAAACTGCTCAATCGCTTGAATTCCGCGAGTGGCATTGAGAAGCCAAACTTCTTTAGCAGCTTGAAGGTTGGAAACCTGACAAGGTTTTTCAATCAAAACCTTTCCTTTTGTTTGAAGCATTTCCTTCAAGGCGTTCTTCATGGTGCTGTCTACACATCCGCTTGAAAGCGGGGGAGTGAACAACTGATCTTCTTCCATCCACACCAAAGAACTCCAAGTTCCCTCGGCTATTTCATTTTTAATATTTGGAAGTAGACACTCGTTCCAATTGTTTTCCTTCGCTTCTATGGCCGCGAAGACATAGGGAAGCGCATTCAGCGTTTTCAAATGTGAAAAGGCATGGGCATGCAAAACAGTTTGTGTGGAAAGACCCACTTCCTTCAACAAAGAAAAATAAGAACCGAACGTTTGTTCGGTGACTTCAATCAAAAAACTACAATCGTTGTGAAGAGGAGTGTACCGTCCTTCGCTCGTTCTGAAAAAACTCACGCGAGCAATTCCAGCTTGAATATGATTTAATCGAAACGTTTCGGTGATTTGGTTTTCAATTTCTGATAATGAAAAGGTTGAAGGTTCGAACTTAAAGAATTTGTTTGAGGCTTGTATGCGATTGAAATGGTGTTTGAAAAGGGGTAGGCGATTGTTTTCGAAACGCATGGTTTCGAAAAATCCGTCGCCGTATCGGAAGGCGCGATTGCTTCGAACATCTAAATGAAGTTCGGTTTCTTCGACAAATGCAACGTTCCAGCAGACCAACATGTATTAAAGCGCTTTAACGTATTCCAATAGATCTCCGTTCTGCTTCATCTGAATTCCGCGAACGCCTGCGGCATTGGCGCAAAGCACATCGCGATCACGATCTCCGATCATAACACTCGCGTCTTTGTCGAACTTGTACTTCGCACAAGCTCGTTCTACCCACAAGCCTGCGGGCTTACGTGAGAGCGAGTTGCAGATATCTGGATGGTGAATTGAGTAGAAGAATTCCAGAATTTCAACGTTGTTCTTTTTGCATTCCGATTGGAAGAAATCGTGAATGCGGTCGACCTCTTCTTTGGTGTAAAGTCCACGAGAAATGCCCGCTTGATTGGTTACTACAACCAATTCGAATCCTTTGGAAACCGCTAACTGTAAGGCTTCCATAACGGTGGGAAGAATTACGAATTCATCGAGTGAATAGGTGTAATCTCCAGGGTCGTGGTTAATGACTCCGTCTCTATCGAGGAACAACGCTTTTCTCATGTTATACTTTTTTCAAGGTTCGAAGGGTAAGCACGAGTGCTAGCAACGTGAAGATGGCACCGAGCATAAAGGCTGCTCCGGGAAAATTCACCACCGCGTGATCACTAGCGAAATAGGCGTAGGTCTGTGTCATAATAAGCGGACCGAGGAATGCAGTAATGCTTACCATAGAAGAGAGTGCGCCTTGCATTTCGCCTTGCTCATTCAAGGGCACTTGATTGCTCATGTATCCTTGAAGCGAAGGCGTTGAGATGCCGCCAATGCAATAGGGAATGAGAATGATGTACATCATCCATCCGGCATTCGCGAACGAAAACAGAATTAAACCCACTGCCGCGAATGCCATTCCGATCACGATCGATTTCGTTGGTCCCCAAACCCTGCTCGTGTAACGAATCAGTCCACCTTGGACCAACGAGATGAGCACGCCCACAGCACCCAGCGAATATCCAACATCGGCGTTATCCCAATGGAATTGCGCTTTTCCAAAAAACGACCACGTGCTCTGAATGGCAAAGCTGCCAAGATATAAAAAGAAGAAGGCCACAATAAGCCCCATAAATCCCTTGTATTGGCCTAAGCGTTTTAAGCTGGTAAACGGATTGGTTCTTTTCCAATCGAAACTTCTCCGGTTTTCAACCGGATGAGATTCTGGAAGAATGAATACGCCGTAGACGAAATTCAACAAAGACAAGATTGCTGCGGCGTAGAAGGGAAAGCGCGCGCCCATGTTACCAAGCAGCCCGCCAATAACAGGACCTAAAATAAATCCCAATCCAAAGGCTGCGCCAAGCATTCCGAAATTCTGTGCGCGCTTTTCCGGAGTAGAAACATCGGCAATATAGGCCGTTGCCACCGTGAAGCTCGCGCCCATAATTCCACTTAAAATTCTTCCAATAAA
>JBDLUS010000189.1:0-6557 GCA_039805165.1 Bacteroidota bacterium
CATTCGAAGGTGCGTTCATCGTAAGAATCCCACCTTCGCACGTGGGTTGTGGCGGTACCAGTGGGTTGACATTACTTGGAAGACAAACCGTCTGCAAATTGTTTAAACCTCCCGTACTTCCTGCAAAGCCGTAATAAACGATTGGATTCCCCAAGAAAATGGAATTGACCATGTCGATAGTTGCGCTCAATCTAAGATTACAATCGAAATAACAACTGAAGGTCGTAGTAGGTGCATCCCAAACCATGCGCACTTGGTGACTCAAATTGTCTTCAATATTTGCGTTTGTGGCGTTTGCTTGAACTGGACCTGCTATGTTGTTTGCTGAAGTGTGATTCACACTTCCGTTTTTCAAAAATGCAATGTGGTCATACCAGGGGTCATTGTTTGGACTGCCATTGGTATATGAGTCAAACTCAACCGCAAACCCAACAGGGATTCCTTCGAACCCCATTCCGCCTCCGCCAATTCCAAGAACGTTTGTCCCTGTGGGCTGCAGAATAAAACAATTCCCATCGGCACCCCCGTCACTTGCACCAAAACTCATGGTGAAATTTAAGTCAAAACTTTGGGTTAGGTCAATCGTTGAAGTTGCCCATACTGAACCCAACTGTGTATTAACAGGGGGGGTGAGTGTAAAGCAATTACTCCCGGTAGCAAACGCACTTCCATTTGTAACGAACTGTCCAAATGTTGTTATAGTCGAAATGACAAAAAGTGTTAACGCAAGCGTGAATCGCATTTCACGAAAGTACAACTTTTTAATTCAATAAAAAAAGCTCACTAGTGAGGGCTTATAAATTTGAAATTAATGTCTCGATAGTTAGCGGGAGAACGAGTGACTTAGGTAAATAAAAAAAGCCCTCTAGTGAGGGCTTTTGAAGTGGGAATTACTGTCCCGATAGCTATCGGGAGAACCAGTGACTATTTGTTGAATCGATTTATAAGTTTTTCTCTAAGTTCAGAATATTTTATAAGGTTCGCTATGTAGACTTGGCTCTTCATACTCTTGATGTGCTTCTCTATCTTTAATGCAATTGTTCTATTCGGACATTCGATAGCCACCTGAAGATCCCAGTCTTTCGCCTGACGAGTAAATGCATTTGAATAAGCCCCTGAATTATGTTTTGTAAGGCGCTCAGTTGTGTCTTCAGATTCTCCGATGTAGAACTTTTGAACAGACTCACTGAAAATTATGTAAACGTAATGCATGTGAATAGAGCGAGAAAAGCTTTTCAATGAGCTTTTAAATTTGGAGTTAATGTCTCGATAGTTAGCTGGAGAACGAGTGACTTAGGTAAATAAAAAAAGCCCTCTAGTGAGGGCTTTTGAAGTGGGAATTACTGGGTTCGAACCAGTGACCCTCTGCTTGTAAGGCAGATGCTCTGAACCAGCTGAGCTAAACTCCCTTCCGTTTTCAGGAGTGCAAATATATAAAGGCAATTTGAATCTCCAAAAAAAATTATGCGTTTTCTTCCGATTCTTCTTCGCTGCTTTCCTCAGAAGCCTCGAAATCAAGCATATCGCGACTTTTCAAAAGTCCGTACCAACTAAATAATTTTTTAATATCACTATCATAAACGCGATCTTCATCGAAATCAGGAAGCACTTTTTTGAATTCTTCACGCAAAGCAGCCCCGGTAAGGTTGCTTGAAGGACCTTCACCTTCACCGTAAATATTTTTCATGTTCGAAAGAACTTGTTTCAACGGAATATCCTCTTCGTAAGTAAACATACTAATATCAGCTAATGTGCTGACACGTTGCGTGCTCAAGATGGGCTGACGCTTTCCGTCTACCAATGACTCTGCTACCACAGCAACTTTGCCTGCTGACACCACTTTAAACAACCCAGATTTTCCGGATACTGAAATAATTTTTTCCAACTCTGTTGCCATACTTTTTTTTTGAATGGTGGCAAATCTAATCAGTTCGAATAGAAAATTATCAATTAGTCGTATAATTTTTCTCTCTAACTTGGTCGCATGAATGCAAACATTCTTATTCTTTACGCTGGTGGAACCATTGGTATGTGGGAAGATCCAGCAACTGGAACTCTTATTCCGCTTGACTTAAAGGACCTCAATAAATACTTGCCCGAAATACAAGGACTCAATGTTAACTATGAGGGTATTTCCCTGAAAACACCCATAGATAGCGCTGAACTTACTCCAACTGTATGGACGGAATTGGTTGAAATAATTGAATCTCAATATTCAAAGTTTGATGGATTTGTAATACTGCATGGCACAGACACCATGGCCTATACCGCTTCTGCCTTAAGTTTCATGATTCAGGGTTTGAGCAAGCCAATTATTCTTACAGGATCACAATTGCCATTGGGTAGATTACGCACAGATGGAAGGGAGAATTTTATTACGGCTATTGAAATAGCCTCCAAAAGAAAAAATAATGAGCCTTTGGTTCAAGAAGTTGCTATATGTTTCGGTGAGCGTCTCATGCGCGGAAACCGCAGCTGGAAGGCGAATACAGAAATTTTTGATGCTTTCGACTCTCCTAATTTCGGGAACTTGGCAACAATCGGAACGCATATTATTTTTAACGAGCAACTTCTTTTCAGATCGAATAAACCACTGAAGTTTGTCAAAGAGATGACTGAAGGAGTTGGCGTTTTGAAATTATATCCTGGAATTCTTCCTTCTTCAATTGCATATGCATTGGCTCGTCCAAACATGAAAGTATGCATCATCGAATCATTTGGCGCGGGCAATGTTCCCAGAAATCATGAGTTTCTAGATGTATTCAAAGACGCTATTGAAAAAGGGGTTTCAATCATTAATATTTCTCAATGTAAACGCGGAAGAGTTGATGAACGTTTATACAAAACGGGACAAGCCTTTGCAGAAGCAGGAGCTATTTTCGGCTACGACCTAACCTTTGAAGCCGCGATCACAAAGAGTATGTATTTATTGGCTCAAGGTTTTCAAGGTGAAGATTTTCGCAATGCTCTGCTAGAAAACATTGCTGGAGAATTAAGCGAAAATTAACTCAAGGAAAATAGTCTCTTAGCGTTTTCGGTAGTAAGCGCAGCGGTTTCATCGAATGTCATTCCTAAAGATTTCGCAATGAACTCAACGGTATGCGCAATGAACGCGGGTTCGTTTCTCTTTCCACGATTGGGAACAGGCGATAAAAATGGAGCGTCGGTCTCAACAACGAGTTTCGCAAGTGGAATTTTTTGGATACTTCCATCTTGATTTTTTTTATACGTTGAAGTTCCCCCGATCCCGAAATAGAAATTATGGTAGGAAGAGATTTTTTTTATCTCATTTTCATTTCCAGTAAAGCAATGAAAAACACCGCGCAATTCAGGACTGTCGTGCTCATCGAGACATTCGAAGATTTCTTTAAACGATTCGCGCGCATGAATAATGAGTGGTAAATCGAATTCCTTTGCCCAATTGATTTGCTCGATAAATGACTTTTTCTGAATAGCGAGATTGTCTTGTTTCCAATGTAGGTCTATTCCCGTTTCGCCAATGCCAACAGGCTTTACAATAGGTATAAGCGCTTTCATTCTCACCAGAACTTCTTCATAATCGTCATTCACATCACATGGGTGCAGGCCTATCATGCTGTAGAAAAAACCTGGATAGTCTTTGCACAGCGCGAGCATAGGTTCAATGCTAGCTTCGTCTATGTTCGGAAGTAAAACTTTTCCAACCTCGAAGGACTTCGCGCGTTCAACAACTTCTGCTAAATCTTCCTTGAAAACATCTAAATAAACGTGGCTATGCGTATCAATTATCATTTCGCAAAAGTAGGGAGTTCCTTTTGAATGTATCTTGCAGCCGAAATGAATTCTAGGGCGAAAATTTTAGTGATTCGATTCAGCAGTATCGGAGATATTGTTCTCACGTCTCCTGTTTATCGAATTTTGCAAGAACAACTGCCGCATGGTGCGGAAGTACATTTGCTTACCCAAAAGCGTTTCGCATTTGTTAACGAAGCGAATCCTTTCGTTAATAAAATTTGGGCCGTCGAGAAAAGCGGAATGGAAGTTTTCAATGAATTGAAAGAAGAGAACTTTGACTACATAATCGATCTTCAAAATAGTTTGCGTTCACGCAGTATTCGCAAGAAGTTGGGCACACTTTCTTTTCATGTGGATAAGCAAAATTTTCGCAAATGGATTCAGGTGAATCTTGGTATTTGGAAAGGTCCAATTGAACACATTGTAGACCGTTATATCGACACCCTCAAAACGTTTAAGATCACGAATGACGGCAAAGGTTTGGAATACTTCATTCCTTCATCAACGAGTTCAATTCAAGAATTTCTTCCGAATGAATTTATACAGGAAGGATACTCTGTGATTGCGGTGGGTGGTGCTCATGAAGGAAAACGTTGGAGTGAAGAAAATTGGATGGAATTGTCTGAACGTTTTCATGAAGAACGAGTAGTTTGGATAGGAGGGAAGGAAGATGCGATTGACTTGAAGCATTCGACAAAGCACTGGGATTTAATAGGAAAATGTAGCGTTCATGAGAGCGCAAGATTGATAGAGAACGCGAGAGCGGTTGTATGCGGAGATACTGGTATGATGCACATTGCGGCAGCATTCAAAAAAGATATAATCGCATTGTGGGGATGCACAACCCCTGATTTAGGAATGGGCGTATACAGACCGAAACCAGAAATAGGAGAGCATATGCACACGGCATATTTGCAAGCGAAAAGAAAGGGGAGGCCATGTTCGAAATTAGGGAATCATTGCAAATACGGAATGCATAACAAGTGCATCGATGTTATT
Organism: Bacteroidota bacterium; assembly: GCA_039805165.1. Taxonomy (GTDB): domain Bacteria; phylum Bacteroidota; class Bacteroidia; order Flavobacteriales_D; family Sanyastnellaceae; genus CAIZGX01. The sequence continues at coordinate 4,774 of JBDLUS010000189.1, forward strand.
CAAGTAAAACATGTGGAAGAGGCTTTTAATAAAATGAAAAACAAATGGGGATGAAACAGGTGTCAGCAAAGGAAACGTTAACGATTACAACTCATATCGTTCTTCCTGAAAATACAAATACGCTTGGAAACCTTATGGGTGGACAGCTATTGAATTGGTTAGACGTTGCTTCTGCTATCTCGGCGCATCGTCTGTGCAAGCGCGTGGTTGTTACCGCAGCGGTGAACAATGTGTCGTTTCAACATCCTATAAAGTTGGGAGATATTGTTGTTATTGAAGCGAAGGTTTCAAGAAGTTTTGCCACATCCATGGAAGTCTTCATGGACATTTACGTTGAACACCACACGACTGGTGAAATGATTAAATGTAACGAAGCTATTTATACGTTCGTCGCGGTTGATCAAATGGGAAGCCCGATTCATGTGCCTGAATTACTTCCAGAAACAAAAGAAGAAAACAATCGATTTGAGGGCGCTTTAAGAAGAAGACAACTTCGATTGATTTTAGCCGGGAAAATGAAGCCCGAAGAAGCCACTGAACTCAAAGCGTTGTTTGTGTAATGGATACGATTAAAGCACTCCATATCATATTCGTCGTGACTTGGTTCGCGGGTTTGTTTTATATATTCAGGTTATTCGTTTATCACGCAGAAGCTCAAGAGAAAAAAGAAGAGTTGGAGCGTGAAATATTAATCAAGCAATACAAAATCATGGAGTGGCGCTTGTGGTATATCATAACCTGGCCAAGCGCAGTATTGACATTAATTTGGGGCGTTTGGTTGCTGTATTTCAATCCGGGATATCTCTCGCAACCGTGGATGTTGTTGAAACTGTTTTTTGTCTTTTGTTTGTTTGCCTATCAAATTTTAGGACAACGCATTTTCAAGAATCTATACGAAGGCCGCAAGACATACAAGGCCTATCACATGCGCATGCTGAATGAAGTGAGTACATTGGTTTTGATTGCAGTTGTTTTCTTAGTTGTTCGGAAGGACGAGTTAAGTTGGGTGTGGGGCGTTTTGAGTATAATTGGAATTGGCCTGATTTTAACGTTTGCCATTCGGGCTTATGCCAATTTCAGAAAGCGAAGCAACTCATAATCTTACAAGAAGTATTTTCATATCTTTATAAAAATTCAAACGTAAATGTCACGATTATTCTTTCTACTCTTCATTGCATTTCAAGCACTCGCTTTAGGCACGTTTGCTCAGAAAAAGAGCTTGCCAGATTGGTTAGCTGCCGAAAAGAAAAATGACAAATTGGTTTATGTTAACGGTGTTACTATTGCGAATGATACCGATGCCGAAATGCCAACCCGCATTACGGTGGAGCTCATTGGAACTGAGTCAAAGAAAGCAACCTTCGATACGTTTAGCGAAAGAGGTAATTTTGAATTTTTCTTGCGTCCGAATGCGCTATATCACATCTCCTTTGAAAAAGATGGATATCTAACCAAAATGTTGGAAGTGGTTACCGATAACATTCCTGATAAAGATTGGAAAATAGGATTCGTGTTGGAACTGCAAGTCTCAATGGAGCTTTCTGTTGAAGGATTCAGCGAAGAACTTCAATCTAACCCATATGCACGATGCATGTACAGTTCGAAAACGCGAAAAATAGAATTCGATAAGGCATTTTCAAAAGAATCGAAAGCCACTTGGGAGAAAGAACGGATTCGTTGTTTAAAGAAATAATCTAAAGGGCGTAATGCCCTTTTATTTTTTCAAATAAAACATAAGACAGTTTGTAGTAACTCTCGTTTGTCCAACCAGCAACGTGAGGAGT
>JBDLUS010000190.1:0-2746 GCA_039805165.1 Bacteroidota bacterium
GAATTGGTTGAAAGCGGAAGAATTAACTGTTGTAGACATCTGGCTAACGCATTGCCACATTGACCACATTATGGGTTTAGATTTTTGCTTTCGTGAATTTGGGTTGAAGGGTATAGCGCATGCTTTAGATCAAGTAAACATTGAACGAAGCGAACTCGTTGCAGGCATGTATGGCATTCCCTACACTGCAGGACCAGAGCCTGAATACATTCTTGAGGAAGGAAAAATGAATCGTCATGGATTCGAGACGGATGTGCTTTTCGTCCCTGGACACAGCCCCGGTCACGTGGCTTTTTATTTCCATGAAGAAGGTGTTGTTTTCAGCGGAGATGTGTTGTTCGAAAGAAGCATCGGAAGAACGGATTTACCCGGCGGCGATTTCGAAACTTTGGCGCATTCTATTCGAACAAAAATGTATACGCTTCCTGAAGAAACAGTAATTTATTGCGGACACGGAGACACCACCACTGTTGGAGAAGAGAAAAGAGAAAATCCGTTTGTGAAAGGAGAATAACTACTTCTTGTAATTTTTTTCGTAGATGGAAATCCAATCTTGAACCGTCATCTTCTTCGCCAATTCCGAAATTAGATCGTATGGAATGTCTTCCATCTTTTTAAAGCGAATACAAGACTTGCCCATGTCTAATTTCGACTTGCAATGCTTGGGATATTCTGTAACGAACCAATCGTACAATTCAGGAACGGCATAGACACCCATGTGGTAAAGGGCTACGAAATTCTTCTGTGAGGCAATTGAAAGGAAAGGCAACGGAAGCTTCGGATCGCAATGGTATCCGTCTGGATAAGTCTTATGGGGAACAACATATCCAACCATACCGTAACTCATCTGTTCTTCAAATCCCTTGGGTAGATTTTTCTTAAACAATTTCTGTAATTTTTCAATTACAACTCTTCGTTCCTCAGGAAGAGCTTGCACGTATTCTGTAACGGTCATTATTCTTGCTTTGTTGATTTTTCAAATTTATTCAAAACATCTTTAAGCATATCTACTTGAATGTTCTGAATTTCCAATAAATCTTGTTGTTGGTGAAGAATCAAGTGGTCTATCTTTTCATGAAGCATTCGAATCTCCAATTCGGCTTTCAAATTAATCATGTAATCTTTCTTCGCGCGCGTTCGATCCTTTTCTTCTTGACGATTTTGACTCATCATAATCACAGGCGCTTGCAGCGCCGCAATGCACGAGAGAATCAAATTCAAAAAGATAAAAGGATAAGGATCGAAAGGACGTGATACCAGAACAAAAACATTCGTGATTATCCAAATAAATAAGAACACACCGAATGCAATAATGAAGGTCCAACTTCCCCCGAAAGTAGCCACATTATCGGCCAAACGCTGTCCGTAGGTATAGGTAGTATTGTCTTCGAACTCTATCTTATCTGCTAGTGTGGTTTCATTGCTTATTGAAGCGAGAACGGCCCCTTCCAATCCAGAAATAGCAAGACGTTCTCTTTCCAAAAGTGCACGCAAATATTTTTCACGGTATTGATTCAATTCAGAAATAGACAAATGTGAATCGATAGTGAAACTTGGATTTTCACTTTGTATTAACCCCAAAATATTCGGCTGAACAATATGTCCTGAAATTCGTTCAGCAACAGAAAATGACTTGTTTGAAATGTCGCTTTGAAATGTTTTCATCTGGAAAGAATTTCAAGCAAGTTACACTTAGAATTTTCCTTAAATAAACTTATCTACGAAATCCTTGCAATAATCATCTATAAGTAATCGCACTCTTCTAAACTCGTTTATAATTTCCTCTTCCGAGCCCGTTGCCTTTGCCGGATCGGGAAAGTTGCAATGAAATCTTTCAGCCTTGGAAGGGAAATACGGACAGCGTTCTTTTGCGTTGTCGCAGACGGTAATGATAAAATCGAAATCGATGTTCGCGTATTCGTCGACGTGATTCGACGTGTGTTTTGAAATGTCGATTCCTACTTCATTCATGATTGAAATAGCGCGTGGATTCACACCGTGTGTTTCAACACCGGCACTGTATACGTTGGCTTTTTTTCCGGCATAATGACGAAGGAAACCTTCGGCAATTTGACTTCTGCAACTGTTTCCTGTGCAGAGCACTAAAATGTTTTTCATGATTGATAATATTTTTTCTTAAGGAATAAACTTGCTTTCACCAATAGAATGAGAACAGGTACTTCTACGAGTGGACCAATGACACCCACGAACGCTTCAGCGGAATGAATTCCGAAAACAGCAATCGAAACAGCAATGGCTAACTCGAAATTATTTCCAGTAGCCGTGAAAGAAATCGCAGCGTTCTTCGCGTAGTCTACACCCATGGATTTGTTGACGAAGAAACTCACGAAAAACATGAGTGCGAAATAGATGACGAGCGGAATGGCAATGCGCAAAACATCGAGCGGCAATTCCAAAATTTTATCTCCCTTCAAACTAAACATTAACACAATGGTGAAGAGCAGTGCGTAGAGGGTAATGGGTGAAATTTTCGGAATGAATTTGCGATTGTACCATTCTTCTCCTTTCGATTGAATGAGGAAATAGCGCGTGAGAAATCCGGCGAGAAATGGAATTCCCAAATAGATTAAAACGCTTTGTGTGACCTCACTCATAGGCACAGAAACACTGAAGTTTCCGAGACCTAACGTATTCGGAAGGACATTGATGAAGAGCCATGCATAGAACGAATACGATAGCACTTGAAAGACACTGTTCAACGCAATAAGTAAAGCGCCATATTCTC
>JBDLUS010000191.1:0-70793 GCA_039805165.1 Bacteroidota bacterium
AGAATCAAAACGAGTGGAACATAGGAGGGAAAGCGGAATATATTTTCGACAACACGTATATCAAGGGGTTGAATTACCGCACAGGAACGCGCTTTAAAGCGTGGGGAGAGCATTTCAGACAGCCAAACAAAATCAAAGAACAGAATTCTATTTACGTTGTCGGCTTCGATTTCCGTCACTATCAGCAGATTCATCGCGATCTTACGTTTGCATTTCGTTTGTGTGGAAGTAGTTCGTTCGGCGATTACAAAGTGGTGAATTATTTGGGGGGAGTTGACAATTGGTTGGGTCAGAAAGTAGATAACTCGGTCTTGGTTTCGAATACCCAGGGATATACTTTTCAAGCATTCGCTGGTCCATTGAGAGGGTTTTATGTGAACGCACGAAATGGAAACAATTTCCTCTTGAGTAACTCCGAATTACGTTTGCCGCTGTTCAGATATTTGAGCAACCGTTCAATAAAATCAGACTTCGCAGATAATTTTCAAGTGATCGGATTCTTTGACATTGGAAGTGCATGGACAGGAAAAAGTCCTTATGACGATGCGAATGATTTCAATACCATTACAGTTACGCAAACGCCAATAACTGTTCAGTTAAGAAGCAACAAGGAGCCGATTATATACGGATATGGATTCGGCTTACGCTCCAAAGTTTTGGGATACTACATGCGCGCCGATTGGGCGTGGGGAGTAGACGATAAGACGGTTATGCCACGCGTATTCTACTTGTCGTTGAATCTCGATTTCTAATTACTTCAAATTCCACACGGTGTAGGCCAACGTGTGTCCAACAGCTTTCAAAGTAGGTTTGCTAATCACGCTCATATTGTCTGCGTGTGTGTGATGTGAACTTCCGAATTCGAATTGAGTTCCCATGTAATTGGGACGCATATCAACAATGTCTAACGCAGGAATATTCGCTTGAATCATGAAGACGTGGTCATCAATGATTCCAGCGGTTTCTTCATTTTGAAAATACTCTCCATAACCCAGTTTTGCAGCATTGCCCCAGATGCGGTTCACAGCATTTCCAGCAGATTGCATAGAGTAGCCTTCCTTGTTGAATCTCGCACCTTCAGCACCAACCATATCTAAAAGAACGGCATAGCGCATTGAACGTTGTGGCTTTTGATTCGCCCACAACTGAGAACCCAAACACCAAGACAATGCATCGTTTTCGCCGTCAGGAGCCCATTCAGGTTTTCCTCCGTCCTCACTGTCAAACAGAATGAAATCAATTCCAATATCAGCAGGTAAATCTTTTGAAATACGCGCCAACTCAAGCAAAACACCAACACCACTTGCACCGTCATTCGCGCCGTCTATGGGTTGTTTGTGCTTGCTTGCATCAGGATCTTTATCGCCGTATGGTCTGCTGTCCCAGTGGGCTGCCAATACAATGCGTTTCGTTGCACCTGAATGAACGGAAGCAATAATGTTGCGCACAGGTGTTGTGCCACCTTCCCAATTCGGCATAGAACCAACTTGCTCTTTAATCGTGCAATTGTAACTCTTGAATTTTTGAATGAGCCAATTTCCGCATGCTGCATGATTTGCATTGCCGGGAACACGTGGACCAAATTCAACTTGTTTTTGAATGAAGGCATAACAACTATCGGTCATGAAATCTGCAGGTTCCAAAACGGCGCCACTTTCAGTTGTGTTGTTTTCAGCGCTCTTTGTTTTCTTGAAATATTTCTCCAATGTCACGAACAGGAAGCTGCCCACAAACAAAACAATGAGTACAATGGCAATGATCTTTTTATTATTTCTCATGGGTCCAGGTTGTTCCTTCTTTTGAATCTTGAAGTTGAATGTTTATGGCTTTTAATTCGTCGCGAATTAAATCAGATGTTGCGAAATCTTTCTTTCCTTTTGCTTCAGCCCGCAAGCGAATAATTACTTGCATAAGGTCATTCGAGATATCATTTGAAGCACCGCTTACTTCAACTTGTAAACCAAGTACTTCAAACACGAATCCTTTTACCAACTTTTGCAAGCGGTCAATATCTGTTTGCGAAAGTTGAATTTTATTATCTAAGCACGAGTTAATCACCTTTACAGCTTCGAATAAATGCGAGATAAGAATAGGAGTGTTGAAGTCATCGCTCATGGCTTCGAAACAATTCTTTTCCAACGAGGCAATATCATAGTTACTCGAATCGCTTGCAATTAACGTATCTACTTTTTCAACGGCGATCACTAATCTTTCAAATCCTTTTTCTGCCGCCTTCAATGCCTCATTACTGAAATCTAATGTGCTTCTGTAATGTGCTTGCTGCATGAAGAAGCGCACCACCATCGGAGAAAATCCTTTTTCTAAAAGCGTATGCGTTCCAGAAAATAATTCATGTGGAAGGAAGGAGTTGCCCAACGACTTCGACATCTTTTGTCCGTTTACAGTAAGCATGTTTGCATGCATCCAATAACGAACGGGTGCCTTCCCGCAGCAGGCAGAATTTTGTGCAACTTCAGATTCGTGGTGCGGGAATTTCAAATCCATTCCACCACCGTGAATGTCGAATTCTTCGCCCAAGTATTTCGTGCTCATAGCAGAACACTCCAAGTGCCATCCCGGAAATCCTTCACCCCAAGGTGAAGACCAACGCATGATGTGTTCGGGTGAAGCCGCTTTCCATAAAGCGAAATCGGCGAAGAAACGCTTCTCTTCTTGTCCGTCTAATTCACGCGTGTTTTCAAGTAATTCATCAACGTTCCTTCCGCTTAATTCACCGTAAGGAAAAACGTCTTTGTATTTTTTTACATCGAAGTAAACACTTCCATTTACTTCGTATGCGTATCCATTTTTAATGATCTCTTCAATCATGGCAATCTGTTCCATGATGTGTCCAGTAGCGCTTGGTTCAATGCTCGGTGGATGGTTATTGAATGCGCGCATCATGTCGTGGAAATACGTGGTGTATTTCTGCACAATTTCCATTGGTTCAACTTGTTCCAATTTCGCTTGCGCACCAATACGATCCACTCCTTCATCGAACTCGGTGGTAATGTGTCCAACGTCTGTTATGTTTCTTACATAACGAACTTTGTATCCAAGAAAAGTGAGGTAGCGATAAACGGTGTCGAAAGTAACGAACGTTCTACAATTTCCCAAGTGAGCAAAATTGTAAACAGTAGGACCGCACACATACATTCCAACGAATTGTTTGTGAAGGGGAGTGAACTTTTCTTTCGTTCGTGTAAGACTATTGTAAATGAACAAATCAACCATAGTGCAAAGAAACGAAGACAAATAAAAAAAGCCTCATTCATTGAGGCTTTTTATGAGGCTATTGCTTTCGATTAAGAAACTTTTTTCGCTATTTCTTCCAACATGGTTGAAACCAAGCGTGGCATCGGATATTCAATCTCCCAACCCCAATCGTTCTTCGCTGAAGAATCGTCAATACTGTTCGGCCAAGAATCTGCTAATCCTTGACGGAAGTCTGGGGCATAGCTAATTTCAAATCCGGGCAAATGCTTTGCAATTTCTTCAGCCAATTGTTTTGGTGTGAAGCTTATTCCCGCCAGGTTATATGAGCTGCGAATTTTAACTTTTTCGGCATCGGATTCCATCAATTGAATGGTAGCGCGAATGGCGTCTTCCATCATCATCATGGGTAGTTCTGTATTTTCCGAAAGGAATGAAGTGTATTTGTTTTCCTTCAACGCAGAATAAAAAATATCTACAGCGTAGTCTGTTGTTCCTCCGCCCGGAGCAGAGCGGTGTCCAATAAGACCAGGGTAACGCAGACTTCTAACATCTACGCCGTACTTCATGAAATAATATTCGCACCATCTTTCTCCCGCCAATTTTGAAATTCCATAAACAGATGTCGGTTCCATTATTGTGGTTTGTGCGGTTTGATCGGCCGGAGTAGTTGGTCCGAATGCTGCAATGGAACTTGGCCAAAACAAGCGGAACTTAAATTCTTTCGCAAGTTCAAGAATATTAAGAAGTCCTTCCATGTTTAGCTTCCAAGCATACATCGGATTTTTTTCTCCAGTTGCACTCAACAGGGCTGCAAGCTGATAAACCTCTGTAACGGCATTCTCTTGCACGCAAGCGCGCAAGGCGTCGGCATCTAATACATTCAATTGAACGTAAGGTCCATCTTCAGAAGAAACACTTTCAGCAGGCTGAATGTCGGCGCCAATCACATTGTTTTGTCCCAACTTCGAACGAAGGGCCATCACAAGCTCAATGCCTATTTGTCCTCTGCAACCGATAACCAATGCTTTTCTATTCGTGCTCATATTTAAAAAATGTTTTCAAAAATAGGTATTTTCGCGCCATGGCAATTCCTCAAATTGAAATAGAAGATTTCAATTATTCACTTCCCGAAGAACGCATTCGTGTCATTCCATTGGAAGACCGAGCTGCTGCTAAATTGTTGGTCTATGAAAACGGAGAAATAACGGACACCGTTTTTTCGAATTTACCCAACATTTTTCAGCAAGGAGATTTGCTCGTATTCAACAATTCGAAAGTCATTCCGGCACGCATTATTTTTCAAAAAGAGTCGGGTGCCTTCATAGAAATCATGTGCCTCGCACCCTTCGGAACCTCCTACACAGAAGCCTTTTCGGCACATGATAGCGTTTCTTTCACCGCATACATCGGAAATTCAAAACGATGGAAAGAAGGAAAATTAGAATTGAAAATCAATTGGAACAATTCCACCCAAAGCGTCTTCATCGAAAGAAAGGGAATTGAGAAAGATGCCTTCATCGTAGAATTCACCTGGAACTTCAACGCCGTATTCTCTGAAGTCATTGAGGCTATCGGACAAGTCCCGCTGCCACCGTACTTCCAACGCAAGCCAGTGGCCAACGATGTTGGCAGATATCAAACCGTCTTCGCGAAAACCGAGGGCTCCGTTGCCGCACCCACCGCCGGTCTGCATTACACCGAAGGTGTCCTGTCAGCCTTGAAAGAAAACGGCGTGAGTCAAGCGCAAGTGTGTCTGCACGTAGGAGCAGGTACCTTCAAACCCGTCAGCTCAGATCGCATTGAAGACCATGAGATGCATGCCGAGTTTTTGGAGGTCACCAAAGCATGCATTCATTCTATTCTAAATTGCAAAGGAAGAGTCATTGCCGCAGGTACCACTTCCATGAGAACCCTAGAGAGTTTGTACTGGCTGGGTGTTCGTGTTCTAGAGGGCAAAGATGCGCATGTGGTCGATCAGTGGGAACCTTACTTCTCTGGCTCAACTTATTCCAAAGAGGAGGCCTTAACGGCGCTCTTGGATTATTTAGATTTAACCAACAGAGATTCTATTTGTGCTTCTTCGAGCATTTGCATTGCGCCCGGATATTCATTCAAGATTTGCTCGGGTCTGCAAACAAATTACCATCAGCCTAAAAGCACGTTGTTACTGCTCATTGCAGCAACAGTGGGTGAAGAGTGGAAGCGCATATACAGCCACGCATTGGAACAAGATTACATGTTCTTGAGTTACGGTGATACGATGCTACTCTGGTTCTAGAAAATGAAAAAGGATGCCGAAGCATCCTTTTCAATTATCGCGATTTTAAAAATCAATCTTCTGGGAAGAAACGGTAGTCTTCAATTTCTGCTGCTTCACGCAGTGAATTAAACAACGACGCTGGAGCACTCGCTTTTTGTCCACGCATTTTATCTTTTCTGAAAGAAACGTAGTTGTCAGGGCTTTCAACACGCGTTACATCTGCAGCACGTTGAATCACATAAACACCACCTTTTCCTTTGATAGGAGCAGAGATGTTACCTGTTGGCAAACCGAAGGCAGCACCAATTGCAGCACTTTCCGTTTCTTGAACACCGCTTGCTGGAATGTTACGCATAGCCATTGAAAGCGATTCGAAAGTCATTACTTGACCTGAAACCTTACTAGCGATTTCTTCCATTGAACTGCCAGTCATCATAGCCATGTACTTTTCAGCTTTCTTGTCTTTAATAACCTCTTGCTTCACACGGTCATAAACGTTGCGCAATGAAGGAACTCCTTTTTCTTTGACTTCCATCAAGCAAACCACAACGATTCCATCATCAACAGAGATCGGCTGCGAAATAGCTCCTTCTTCTGTTTCAGGGTTGTAAGTCCAACCGATAATCTCAGATGCATTCTGAACACCGCTAATCGCAGTTGCTTCAGGACGAACATTCGGAGAATAAGTTAATCCACCATAGCTTTCCACAGCACCTGCACGGAAGCTTGCGCTGTCGCCGTGAGTTTGAATGAAGTCGATAGCTTTTTGGTAAGTCTCTTTCTTAGTTGCAGCACTTGGTGCAATTGGTCTCTCAACTTGAGCGTAGTAAGTAACTGCTTTAGGAGCTCCTTTCTTTGTCACTTCAATCAAGTGAGTTCCGAATTGCGTTTCTACAATTTGCAAATCACCAACTTTTCCGTTGAAACAAGCAGCGTCGAATTCAGCAACCATAGCGCCTCTTCCGAACATTCCAAGATCTCCACCTTTAACAGCTGAACCTGGGTCAGTGCTGTATTTAGTAGCCATTTCAGCAAAGTTCTTCTTCGATTGAATCACTTTCTTCAAAGAATCTGCTTTTGCTTTTCCAGCAGCACCTTTCTCTTTGAAAAGAATGTGACGTGCTTGAACAGAATCAATCTCAGTTCCGCGTGAAGTCAATTTAACTACACGAGCAATACCACCAGAAACGAATGGACCCATAACACGTCCAATGCTATCTGAAGCTACTTGTGAATTTAATGGTTCTGGGAAACTTCCAAATGCATATTTTACTTTTCCGTTTGCAGGATTACCTGAATTCAAAATAGCAAATGTTGAATCTTCTTTTGAAGTCTTGTTCGCTTTGAACGAAGCAGCAATTGTTTGAAGGCTCTCAAGTGTAGCAGCGCTATCAGCAGCGCTAGTCAACAAAGGAATACGAACGTATGCAACGGTGCGGCTTCTTTCTTGTTTGAAATCGCGATCGTTCTTGTGCTCGTTGTAATAGTTTTCAATGTCTTCATTCGAGAATGAAATTTCACTCTCCATAATTTGAGCGTATGGCTTCACAACGTAAACGATAGAAGCTTTGTCGTTCGACTGGTGGAATAAACTCTTTGCATCCAATGAGTTTACATATGCACCTGCACCAACTAACGCGTCATACTTTTCTTTCAAGCGCTTTTCAACAACCAATCTTCTGTATCCAGTGAATAGGTTAGGCTTTTCAGTTTCCATTTTCTTGAAACTTTCACGCATCTGCTCTTTGAATGGCAAAGAGTCTTGTCCTTGGTAGAACGTGCTTTTTACGTAAGAGCTCAGGAAGTTACCGAAAAGAATCTCGTCTAACTCTTCGTCAGTAACCATTAAGCCAAGGCTTTGGTATTCTGGTTGAAGAAGTGTGTTCTCGATTAAGTTGTTCCAAACATCATTTTCCAAACCGTGAGCTTGGCTGTTGTTGTAACTGAACAACTCCGATTGCTCTTGCAGCATAGCTCTCCATTGGTCTTGCTTAATGCTTTCGCCATTAATAACACCAACTTTGTCTGATGGGCCGCCGAACATTGCCATTACAGCATCATACGGAATTAAGAAGCCGACAATACCAATGCCGACTAGGGCTAGTACTAGCCATCCTTGTTTACGAAGGGTTGAAATCATTGCCATAGTTATGGACTATAAAAATTAGGAGTGCGAATATCGGAAATTTGCTCGAAAATTCCTTGTTTTTTTTTGAAGAGGCTAGCTATTTGTCGATTCTTCAATGTTTTGAAGCTGAACGAGCTTAATCTGACGCTCATTAACGGCCAAAATCGTGAATCTAAAGCGGTCAATTACGAATTCCTGATCTACTTCCGGAAAGTCTTGGAGAAAGTTCAGAATGAGACCGCCAAGGGTGTCATATTCCTCTTCGTTTTCCGGTAGTTCCAATTTGTATTTCTCGTTAATGTAATGCACGTCAAGTCTTCCAGAGAATTCGTAAATCCCTTTCTTCAATTCTCGTTCAACATTGTCAATGGTGTCGTGCTCGTCTTCAATCTCACCGAAGATTTCTTCGATAATATCTTCAAAGGTGATAAGTCCACTTGTTCCGCCGAATTCATCTACAACCGCGGCAACACTTTTTTTCTGACTGCGGAAGATTTTCAAGATCTCGTTCGCGGCCATGGGCTCGGGCACAATAGCAATCGGACGAAGAATTTCTTTGATTTCTTTCGGGTTTTTGAAAAAGTCACTGAAGTGAACATAGCCAATTAATTGGTCAATGTTTTCGCGGTAAACAATGATTTTGGAAAGTTTCGTTTCAATGAAAAGATCTTTCGCTTTGGTAATACTCTCGGCAATGTCAATAGCCACAATCTCATTACGAGGAAGCATGCAATCGCGTGCCTTCAACAAAGAAAAATCAAGTGCGTTTTGAAAAAATTGAATTTCAAGATCAAGCTCATTCTGCTGTGAATTCGCGCCTGTAAATCCTTCCAAATAGTGATTCAAATCTGTTCTTCCAAAAACAATGTCTTGCTCTTTCGGAGAGTTTCTAAAGAGCATGGAAATAATCCACTCGCTCACCTTGGTTACGCTATAGGCGAAAACAAAAAGTATAGCGTACCAGATTGCAATGAGGGGTGAAAGTCGAAGAAGCCATTTGTTAGGTTGCGCAGACAGTAAAGCTTTCGGAATGAATTCACCGAAGATCAATACAACCAATGTTGAAATAATGGTTTGCAAAATCAGCACACCATAAGAACCAACCACTTCATCCAATGATGGAAATGACGATTCGAGCATAGTGGTTAGCACATCGCCGAAAACAATTCCATAGATAACCAATGAAATATTGTTTCCAACGAGCAACATTGCAAGGAAAAGTTTCGGTTTTCCAACAAGCGAGGAAAGAATGGATGCTCCGAAGACACCTTGCTTTTTGTCCAATTCAATTTTTAGTTTGTTGGAAGTAAGGAAGGCGATCTCAACTCCTGAATAGAAGGCGCAACCGACAAGGGTGCCAAGAATAATGAATATCTGAGAAACTTCGATATTACCCATTGTTCTTTTTCATGTTATTCATTCTTCGATACATACCAAAACGGAACAAGAACCACATAAGCGCAATTCCAGGAATAAATAAATTTTCAGCGCCTTTGTCCCAACCTTCAGCAGAAATCATGTACAGCGCATAGCCAAACGATGCAACCACCACTATGGCCCAAAGGATAAGCACGATTTTATTTAAGTTATTCATTGTTTGTCGTGTTAAAATTACCTGAAGTCTGATTGATTTCATAGTTGGAAAAGTTGCCGTTGCTGCGCAAACCTTTTCCTTCAAGCATGCTGTTTTCAGAACTTATCTTCACAAAATCGGGCGTGTAGACCAAATCAGAATCGAGGTAAAATGTGAGTGAGTTCGTTTCGAGTTTTTCTTTTTTCCAATTCTCTAAAACCAAATCGCCTTTGGTCCAAAGCGTGTTGCTCTTCTGCGAGAAAATGGCTTCGTTTCCTTTCATAGTTCCTGTGTATTGCCCTAACGAGTCGAAGAATTCAATATGAAACGTTTTCGGAGCAATTAAATACGAACTGTCGCTGACATACTGATCCATTTGTAGCGCGTAAATTTTAGTACGAACAACCCCGTCGATAGAATAACTAAACACAGAGTTGAAGGTGCTTTGAACAGGGACAAGCTTAGGGTCAGTAATGGCTTTGATTTCTGAAATTTCATTTTGACATCCGATCAAAATGAACACTGCTGCAATGGCAGCGAATATTTTTCGAGCGGGATCAATCATACTTTCTCTGAACGAACCAACGCTCGAACGGATGAAGTTTAAATCCTACGAGGAAGGAAGCGTAGTTTTCTTTTGTTGCCGTCTCTATTGCGTTACCGTATGTGCCGAATTCAGCAGAGAGGCAAATTGTACTTGTAGTTTTCGAAGATCGCATAGGCATTTGCAATCCACAAGTAAATGCTTCTTGAATAATGTTGTTTCCATTCAAGCCAACATAAGTTTCAGAAGACTTCATACCTAAGCGATACGTACATGCCCCGAAGTAATTGTTTTCACCACCGTTCGCATTGGGTATGTATTCCAAACCTAATCCAAAGCTCGTTGAATTGTGGAAACTCTGATTTGAAACTTGAATCAGGGAGTTTAAATTTTCAATTGACTTCCAGTCTTGCTGACGGTAAGATGCACTCAATGATAGTGTTCCTGATTTTTTGAATTCATGCGAAACCGCGGCGCCAATTTGTATTTTTTGTGGAAGGGTAAAGGACAAGTTCGTATAAGTCGTATCCAAGACAGTAAGCACAGCTAATTCGATTCCTGAAACGGTGCGGGTAGACTGACGAATGTCTTGCACGTCTGGATTTATGTTGTTCTCTAACTCGTATGTTCCTGCAAGGTGGAACCAAGTGGAACGCGAAACTTTTCCGGCTGATTTTCTTTGGTGAATAGGAAAAGAGTAGTGAGCACCGAAAGTGAAATTCGCGTCAGAAAATGTTTTGCGATTAGTAATCTTACTGTTGTAAATTGAAGTATTGTCGAAGACAATTCGATCAACTTGAAGAATAGAACCAAATCTAAAATTTAAGTTGCTACCAATCGAAAGCGTATGTGTTCGTGAATGGGTGCTATCTGAATAAAGAATGAACGTTCTTGCCAGACCCAATTGAACCTTATTCACACCACCTTCACCGGTGTAACTGTTTTTAGCACTTACACTATCATTAACAACATTTGCACTCGAGAATTGATAACCAACAATGCTTTCTGGAGTAATACCCATTGCAAAGCCCCATTTGCTTCCTGTGCGTTTGAAACCGAAGGCTACCTCACCAATCTGACCGCCCAAGTAATTTGTTTCTCCTGAATTTGAAAGTAATTGAGAGCTTTTTGCAAAAACGCTTCCTTGAAATGTAGTTTCAGAAAATAAAGCGAACGAAGCCGGATTAGATAAATTCACTCCAGATAGATCAGGAAGAGCAATGGATGCATTACCCATTGCGCTGTAGCGCGGATTAAATCCAATTTCGGTTAAACCAATTCCAAATCTTGAGTAGGGCGAATTCACAGGAATTTGAGCTTGCATGCGCGTGCAAATTGCCGAAATCAAAACAAGAAAAATATATTTAAGATTCATTCGCACAAGAGATGGCATAAAGTCCAATTAATGTTAAATTCAATTCTACAAAGATGCGGTAATTAAGCTGTTTAGCAAAATGCACGGCGTCGGTACCCGTAAATACAAGTTGAATATCTGGAAATAGGCTCATTGCCTCGACAATGTATCCTTTCAGCTCAGACAGAATTCCGAAATTCACGCTGCTAAGCATTGCACCTGTGGTTGAGTTTTGGAATGCTTCCAAAGATTCTTCAAAATTTATTTGAGGAAGTTTTCCAGTAAATTCATTCATCGCGCGAAGTCGAGATTGCGCACCCAAGGAAATAACTCCAGAGTGCAGCGAATTATCTTTTGCAATTGAGTAGGTAATGCACGTGCCGAAATCTATGATAAGACTTGTTGCTCCTTGAGATAATCTCGAAGCCCCCGCAACATTGGCCAATCGATCTTTACCAGCCTCGCCTGAAGTGTAGTGGTAGATCGGAAAATTTTCAGTAGGAATAACTCTGCAAAAGGAAAACTGATTCAAGAATTCGATTTGCTCGGCCTCACTACGAACTGAAGAATAGAAAAAAGGTAAGTTGTGTTTTAAATGCAATTGATGTAGTTCAGAACTAATATTTTCATCAAGAATTCTTCCCGATTCAACAAATGATTCATTCACGAAAAGCCCCCATTTCAGTGAGGTGTTGCCTTGGTCTAATACAATGCAATTCATTGGTAAGGACTAGTTTTTAAGCACAGTGATTGTACCCCTGCGTTCGTACAAAACGCCTATTCCATTTTTCACAGTGATGTAGTACACGTATGCATTTTCATGAACGTAATCACCTCCGTTAATTTTACCATCCCATTTATCTGAGAGCTTGTTCGTTTCAAAAATATAGTCACCCCATCTGCTGAAAATATTCATCGTGTATTGTGTGGTATCTGCGAAAGAAATGACCGGGTAAAACAATTCATTTTCACCATTGATCATCATCGCATTTGGAACCCAAATGAGAGGCTCCTGATCCAAACATTTTTTGTTGCTATACGATGAAAATGTTTCATTTGGGAAATAGCTTATTGGTTCTGAATACGCCTTAATGCGATAGCAGAATTGTCCTTTTGAAGAAAGGAAGGGTTCGAGGTCGTCTTGGAAATACAAATAGTTCGAAGGCCCTGTAGACGCTTGAGTTTCCGCTGCACCGTCTACAGATCGGAGGACTTCGTATTCTTGAACACCATTCTCCCAATCTTCGTATTTCGACCAGTTCAAACTGTTCAATAACAATTCAGAATTGTTCGCTCCGCGCAAACGAATGTTTTTTCCAACATTGGTTGTGTCGAGGTAATAGCCACAAGGGTTTTGTACAACAACGCGATAATCATAAATGATGTCATCTGAATTTACATCCGTGTCAGTGAAAACAATATTCGTGGCAGATTGGGTAATGTCTAGACGGTATTCCCAATCGTATGGAGGGTATAGATTTTTTCGTTGAAGAATGTACTTATGTGGCACCAATGTCGCTTCTGATCGAACTGTAATGTCTATGGTTTTAGAACTATTTACACTAACCGAGGTAATGTAATTAATGCTCGGGGGTGTTGGGTACGAAACGTTTATTGATTGAATATTTGATGCTGAAGTTAATCCTGCAGTGGAGTACGCGATCACCCCGTAGTAATTCAATCCGGAAGATATAGATGAGAATTCGTGAGTGCCTTGAAGAGTGCTTCCGTTCACGGTGTCTACCGGATTGAAATTCACACCGTCGGCACTGTGCATAAGAACATAATAATCTACACCCGAATTCCAGCCGGAATAAGCACTCCAAGAAAAGTCAATGCTGTTTTCACAAAGCGTGTATGTTGACGGGCTTAAGAAAATCGTGCAGTTGCAGACACTACCCGTTGGGCTCGTGTTTGGGCTGGGAGGAGTTCCTGTATAACAAGTGTCAATGGCAGATAACAAATAACATTCAGGACCGGTGCTTGGAGTTGATAGCAAGTCGCTGAATAAGGTTGTGTTTATTCCGAAAACGGTGTCTATTAAGTTAACTGTTGAACCACTGCAAGAATAAACAATGTATCCGTCAGTGTCGCCTGAGGGATTTACATTCCAATTCAATTCAGCCTGACCTGTTGCTGGGTTTACGGTTACACTGGTGACAGTAGGAATTGCAGGTGCTGTTTGGTCATAAAAAATTCCGCTAGCAATATTGCTTGCGAAGTCACAATTCGGAAGACCGCTGTATCTAATTTGGAAATTTAATTGTTCTCCACAAACGGTCACTTCATAATCAAATGATGTACTTGCGCCGGGTAGTGTTGCAATTTTACTCCACAGACCAACAGGATATTCTAACCAAACATCGGCATTTACTGCAGCTAACCAGGCAGCGTTGTTCGTTGGTGAGTTCCACTGGAGGTTAGCGAATCCGGGGGGAGAAACAGAAGGAGATGCGGTTAAAAAGGTGCTGCAAAAAGTTGCGGAATTAGTATAGTTCGGAACTCCGCTAACTAAATCTTCTGATGAAATAAATACACAAACAGACGAGGCACTAGCGTCGACATTTGAATAAACGAAAGTGCCCGATAAATTGGTAGTTTGTGCTATTTCTGAAAGGTTCCCAGTGGCATCAGTCGCATAAATATGATTCGCTGCAAATGTGATTGGGTTTGGAGTGGTGTACCAAGAGATTGAAACACTTGTACCTTGTACCTCAAGGCAGGTAATGGTCGCCAGGGATTGACCATTACTAGAACGGGTAAATAATAATCCGAAGACTACAAGGCAAAGTATAAAGTACTTGTTCATTTTTTAGAAGAGTGCAAAAATAGGCCTTCGGTTGCATACATGGCCATTCTCAAACGGAATTAAAATGAAATATTGCCCATATTTTTTTGAGCCTCTTGGAATTCTGAAATGGTTTGGTCAATTACCTCTTTCGCAGAAACAATTTCTTTTATTCGAGCACTTACTTGACCTATTTCCAATTCGCCTTCTTCAAGGTCACCCAATGACATACCTTTTTTGGCACGTCCTCTCCCTAATAAATTCTTCAAATCGTCAATGCTAGCGCCCGTTTCGTAGGCATTTACAACTGCTTTGAAAAATGGGCTGTTCAGCAACCGAACGGGAGTTATTTCATGAAGTGTAAGCTTCGTGTCTCCTTCTTTGGCATGCAAAATTGCATTCTTGAAATTCTCATGCGCAGCAGATTCTTGCGTCATAACAAAGCGAGAGCCCATTTGCACGCCATGTGCACCAAGTGCCATAGCAGCAAGCATACTTTTTCCGCAAGAAATTCCGCCTGCGGCAATAACTGGAATTGTGACTGTTTCAACGACACTTGGAATTAAACAAAGTGTGGTTGTTTCTTCTCTTCCGTTGTGTCCACCTGCCTCGAAGCCTTCGGCTACAATTGCGTCCACACCAGCTTCTTGCGACTTCAAGGCGAAAGCGCTGCTACTCACAACATGGGCAACTTTTATTCCTGAAGACTTTAATCTTTCTGTGTATTTCTTTGGACTTCCTGCGGAGGTAAATACAATTGGAACTCGGTATTTTTCAATTAGAGCAATGTGTTCTTCAATGTTAGGGTAGAGAAGCGGAAGGTTTACCCCGAAAGGTTTATCGGTAAGCACGTGGCAATTTTTAATCTCTTCTTCGAGTTGATCGGGATACATAGATCCGGCACCGAGTAAGCCTAAACCGCCCGCATTGGAAACTGCCGATACCAGTTTCGCTCCGGTGCACCAGATCATTCCACCTTGAATTACGGGGTACTTAATTCCAAAAAGTTGACTAACTGAGTTCATGTTTAAATTTTCCCCAAAAATGCGAAAAACAATTGAGTGTCAGAAATTGTTGATTATCTTAGCGAACGACTTTACCCAAAATGAAAAAAATACTATTCTTTTTTAGCTTGGTTTTAGTGCTCGCAGCATCAGAAGCAACGGCTCAATACCGTTGGGATTTTGGATTAAAAGTGGGCGCTTCGAACTACCTCGGAGACATTGGAGGTAAATATCTTCCACGAAGAGATTTCGTTGTGGATATGCATCTGGTGTCAACTCGAATGTCTGCAGGTGCATACATGCGCTACAAAGTGAATAAGCGTTTAGCTTTTTCAGCTAATTTCGATTGGATTCGCATTACAGACAGAGACGCATACACCACCTACGCTCCACGTCGTGCTCGCAACGCAAATTTTCAAAATGACTTATTAGAGTTAGGTGGTCGCGCTGAAATGACCATTTGGTATGACAACGATGTTGGAAACAAAGGGTATTACAATCCAGATTTCAAAGTCTTCTTGTTTGCCGGACTCGCAGGTTACTCATCAAATCCGAAAGGACAGATTTACAACAATGGTGAAGTTCAGTACGGGGGAGAATGGTTCGAATTACGTGATTGGAAAACCGAAGGGCAGAAGGAATCATATGCTAAATATGGTTTAGCAATTCCAGCCGGTATTGGCGCGTATTTCACCTACAATAAAAAGTGGAGAGTGCAGTGGGATTTAAGTTGGAGAACGGTGTTCACGGATTATTTAGATGATATTTCAACCGTATACACCACACCAAATTCAGATGATTCACGAATTGGAAATACAGGAGAGTCTCTAGCCTATGAATACGTGAACAATCAGACTTATCAGGCATTGTTAGACGGTTTGGTTGCAGAAAATCCTGAGTATACAGCTGCGGATTTATCGATTGAGAATTTCCAAATTGCACCAGCAGGCGCAACGTATCAATCTCCGAGAGGGAATGCAACAAACAACGATAGCTATCTAACCACTCAATTAACTGTTACAAGAGTCGTACGTGGAAGATCGAGCTTCTACAAGTCGAAATATAGTTACATGAAAGGAAAGCCTGGAGTTAGAAAGTCTAGAGCAAAGTTCTAAGACTATAAATATTGAATCAATTTCGAGAGTGGTTTACGCAGCAGCGTAAACCACTTTGGTTTTAGGCCATTTATTTTCCACGCCAAGCGATCCTCTCTGTTCGCGCGAATGCGATTTTTTAGACTAACGTTACTAACTCCTCCAGCACGCATGTGTATCATTACCTTCGGCAGATGCACGGCGCTGCATGATTCCTTGAAAAGAAATCTTAGCATCAGTTCATAGTCAGCGGCGCTTTTGAATTGAGTGTCGAACTTTCCGAATTTGTCGTAACACGATTTCCGAACGAAAAAAGTCGGGTGAGGGGGCATCCAGCCTTTTAAGAAGTTTTGTTTTCGGAATGATCCGCTTCGCCATTTGCGAACGATTTTAGAAGTATCAATGGGATCAACATAATTCAAATCACCATATAGGCAATCCGTATTGTTTTGCTGAAAAGCTCGCACGACCTCTTCAATAATATCATTGGAACAATAGAAATCATCACTGTTCAGAACCCCAATAACTTCTCCAGTGGCCATCGCTAACCCCTTATTCATGGCGTCGTAAATGCCTTTATCTCTTTCGCACAAAAATTTAGTGACCACTCCTTGCGAAGCACCTTTCGAAGCATCTTGTGCAACATCTTTCTTCGAACCTTGCGAAGCATCTTGTGAAACATCTTTCGCAGAATCTAGAAATTGTTTCACAATTTCTATCGTTCCATCACTTGAATTTCCATCGACAACGATATACTCGATGTCTTTGTATGTTTGAGACTGAACAGATTTTAAGGTGTCTGCAATGGTTCTTGCACTGTTGTAACTTACAGTTATGAGACTAACCTTCATTGGGCTTAGAAGTTCCTCCCAATTAGGAAATAAAGCACTTGATTGTAATTTCCTTTTTCGTAGTAGGAGTTTGGATTAGCAAAATTCGGAGAAGGGCGTGTTGGTACCATACTCGAAGAGAATCGCCCTTCAATGAAAAAGTGATCGCCCATTTGCAAAGTAGCGCCTACGGTAATTCCAACATCGTAATTACGAAAGGCAGGATTCACATCATATGTTAAGGCGTTCGCAAGAATGTCTTGCTTAATCAAACGACCATAATACACACCAGTTAGAAATGTGAACGGTCCATTTTGAAAAGAGTATTGCACAGGTACCTCAATGTATCTTAATCGATAGGCAAAGGTGTTGAAATTTAGCGTGTCGCGCTTAGTGCGAGAACCTTTGTCTGCGTAATTAAGTCCAATACGAAAGCCGTTTTTCGAAGAAAGCGGTGCACTTACAAAAGCACCTCCAGTAATTCCAAATTTGTCCCAACCACCAAGCCCATCACCACTAATCTGAGAAGTAGTCATCCCAAAAGAAACGCCTGCTTTGAATGCTTGCTGAGCGTTGCTTTCAAACGAAAGCAAAAAGAGAAATAGAAGAATTAGTTTAGTTGATTTCATATTCAATCGCATTCAACACTTCATGGCTGTTTGCATCAACCAAATAGCCAACCACGGTCATATTTGTTGGAACCCAATTTGCTTGAAGTGGAATAGTAAAACTGTTGGTTGAAGAATATCCAGTTGAAGGGCTATTTATAACAAGATTCCCCATAGGTTCGGTGACATTGGTGCGTAGAACATGCTCGTGCTCATATTCCTCAATTTCAGAAGGAGTTTGACTGTAATCTTCTTGAGCGCTTATGATATGATTCTCAACCAAAAGAACTACGAGATTAACGTTGCCCGTGTAATCTCCAATAAATTGCGAGTTCATGTGGATGTTAAGAACGTTGTCTGCTGCGACATATTCGCAGTTGGCCTGCAATGCTACAGGAGTTGAAACGTTCAATCGATTGGTAACAATACTCTGCCAACTGCTTGGGTTTGCAGGATCGAGGTATTCATAACTGCTTAATCCTCCTAGGCGATCAATTCGAGCAGTTGGATTGAATCCTCCGTTCAACTGAGCCCAGTATACATTGCCAACAGGAGTGGTATAATCAGTTTGAAACAAAGTTCCCCCAGTAGCAGCAAGAGATCCTGCATGAATAGCGACAGTAACCATGCGCTCTCCTAATTGGGCGTCGAGTTCTAAAGCAAGTGCAGTCGAAGGCGGACAAAAACCGCAAAGGTGACCAGTAAATTCTTCGAATAGAACATTTCGATTTGCCTCAGTGGTGGTATTAAAGGTCGGTGCTGGTCCGTATAAATCATCACGGTATTTGTTCTTTGCTACAGTAACCGGATTCTCAATACGGTCGCAAGCTCCGAACAAAAGAGCTGCGGCAAGTAGGATAAAGTAATTCTTTTTCATATTAAAAACTTGCAGTGTACATTAATTCAAATCCGTTAGTGGCTGGAACTGCTCGGCAAACTCCTCCAATACAAAATACACCCTCTCTTCTTTTTCCGTATCCAAGAGTTAAGCGCTGAGAACCGTTGATATAGCCAACTGTTCCAAACAGATAGTGAATGCGTTTTTCTGCTACTGAATTTCCATAGTTGTATTGATCAATTAATCCAATACTCCAATGAGGTGAGTGAGAGAACTCTGCAACGACAGTGGCCCAATCTCCTTTGTCTTGATCTGTTTGAAGTCCTTGAAGTTCAAGGTGAAGGTTGTCTTTAGGAGTAAATTTGTAGTTCATTTCGAGAACTTCAATATTCGCATAAACAATACCCTTGAAATCATTCGTAACAGGTGTAACCAACGTGTTGAATTCAAAATAATAGTAAGTGAAACCTGTTGAGAATTTTTTACTTAGTTTTTTCTTCACCTCCAAATTGAAATCTCTCACGTACTTCGTTGGTCCAAATTTCACGGAATTGATTTCATAGCCTTCAGTGTAGGCTTCAATTCCACTTAGGCGGGTTGTATCCAAACCATTCGCAGCAGCGAAGTTGGCTGAAATTTGAGTGCCATATTTTCCTCCGAGTTTTGTCCCTTTCTTGAAGGTGTAGAATACCTCACCCATAAAACTAACCTCACCGGTTAAAGGTGTGGCATATGGATACAGTGTGGCTGCTAAGTTGTATGTATGTTGTTTTGTAATTGAAGGCAAATAGTTGGTTGGCACATCGAATAACTTCAAGTTACGGTCTGCACGGAAACTCATATTGTCTATGTATTTCACTGCTGCATTTACCCCGAGACCACTTCCGCTGTAGGACGCATTTAAGAAGAACGCTTTTCCTTTTCTGTACAGGTAGGCGTTATCTGCACTTGGATCATTTATCTTTTCAGCATATTCCGCTGATACTGCTATAGCATTCCTATTCAGTTGCAGGCGAACGGCAGAACTTGATACATTATTGGGGGTTAAGAAAATTAATGAATCTTGAAAACGAGTTTCACCATTTTGGTATCGACTCACAAAGCTACCACCGAGTGTTAATTGTGTTTGCTTCTCAGCAAGTGATTTGAAAATAGAATTCAAGTTGAACTCAGCGTCTGTGCCACGAATAATACCATCTGCGTTGGTAGACCTGCTGTCGAAGTCGAGGCGCTGACGACCGTAAATTCCTTTAAGTGTTATTCCTTTTTTCGGAGTAATGATTAAACGTGCACCATCCAATGCATTGTCTATTCCCAGGTTCGGTTCCCAATAAGTACGAAGGGTAAGACCGTTTCCAAATTGCTCATAAAAATTTCCAATCGTTACATTGAAAATGCTGTCTTGGTATTGCACGAATCTGTTTCCAATACCCGTTCCCTTGTATCTATTTTGTGCACTGAAACCTTGAATCGCATTGTTATATGTTTCAAAGCGCATTCCTGCACTAAAACCACCTTGGGTGTACATTAGATTTCCAAAACCATTAATTGCGGTGGTTGCAGGCGGAACGGTCGCACCAATAAGGCTGTCTTCGCTATACTGCTGTGAAAGGAATTGGAAATTCCCGTGCAATTGTCCAGGTTTTTTCGGGTCGCCTTGTGCTTGAACACCCAAGGCGAAAGCAAGTAAAGCAGAGAATACAAGTAACTTTTTCATTCTATTCATTGAGCGTCGAAAATACGTCGCATTCTGAAATAAAAAAAGCCCTTTCGGGCTTATAAGTTGGAATGAAGAGAATTACTTCTTCAATTTCAAAAGTTGTTCATGAACTTCAGCTTCATCTCCTTCAGCATAGTTGTTATGCTGCCATATAATTTTACCTGTGCCATCAACTAAAAAAGTGTGAGGAACATTGTTTACTCCCAAGGCCTGAGCGAATTGCTTATTGCTGTCTAACAATATTTCATAAGGCCACATGACACTGCTAACGTATGGCGCTACACGCATCACAGAGCGTTGATCATCGATCGATACCGCTATTATTTTTACGCCTGTTTCTGCCTGCCAATCTTCGTAAAGATCTAAATAGTTGTTTAATTCTTTTTTACAAGGGCTGCACCAAGTGGCCCAAAAGCAGATTAATGTAGGCTTGCCATCTTGCGCAAGTGTTGCTGTGTTAATGGTTTTTCCGTTTAGATCTTTTAGATTGATGCTAGGAAGGGTTTCTTGAGCAGATAATCCAAGGGAAATGGCCAAGAAGAAAATTGAGATTGAAAGGCGCATAAAATATTTTTTTTAAAAGTAAAAAACTTTAGCCAATGACTGTACCAAAAAAAAAGAGCCGACGCATCGTCGGCTCTTCTTCCTTGAATGAATCAAGATTATTTTACAGTAACACGAACAGTGTTAGCCGTTCCGTTGATAGTTACATTCAACATGTAAACACCAGCAGAAAGGTTAGAAACATCTAAACGTGAAGTGTAGTTTCCAGCAGCTTGGCTACCGATATACTCAGTCATAACACGCTCACCAACTACGTTGATAACGTCAACAGTTACAACACTGTTGTTAGTTAAGCCGTAAGCAACATTGATGAAATCGTTAGCAGGGTTAGGGTAAACATTAACACCAGCAGTTAGACTAACTTCTTCGATACCTACTACAGTGTTAACGTTAGAAGGAGCAGCAGCTTCAGCGAAGTTGTAAGTTCCATCGTAGTTCCACAAAGTAGAGAAGGTAGCACCAGCATCGTTAACCGAAGTTACGTAGAAGTGACCGTTTGAAGCAGCACCCCATTGCATGTCGTAGAAACCATCACCGTAAGCATCAGTAGCTGAGAAAGTGTAACATCCAGTTGATGGAAGGTAAACGTCAACAATCTTAGTTGAGTTGTCAGCAGGAATTGGAGCAGCACCGTAGTTAGCAGAAGCTACAACGTTTCCAGCATCATCAGTGATAGACCAAGAAGACTCTTCTGGGTAACGGTCAAATAAGATGTCAAGTTTAACGTGAGTTGTACCGTTATCAGCGAAAGCGATAGCAGCAGAAGTTCCATTGTTTGCTGTGTTGTCATCAGCAGAAGTAATAGAAACGTTCAAGTTAGTAGCACCAGTGATAGCAACTGAACCAACGTTAACTGTTTCAACAGCGTAAGTAGCTAAGTTTCCAGTCCAGTTGAAAGTAACAGGAGCAGTACCACCAGTTACAGTGATAGTGCAAGCAGTTAATGGAGCAGTACCGTTGTTTTGAATAGTTACAGCAACGTCAACGTTTCCGCAAGTAGCCAAATCACCATCGTAGCTTAACATTGAAGGGTCATTTGATTGAGAAGCTGGAGGAGGACACTCTTGAAGAGTAGCATACAAACCAGCAGCATCTAATTGTCCAACTTCAGTTACAATGCGGTTAGGGCAAATGCGGTAGATAGTTGGGAAGTAAGCAATAGCGTAATCATCGTTGATTGTACCAGCTAAAGCAGAAGCAGGGTTAGCCAAAGGAAACTCGATAGCAGTTCCTGATGGGTTTAACCAGTTACCTTGCGTGTTAGCACCAGTACCAGCCATGTCAGCGTCAGTAGTAGCACCGTCACCGTCGATCCAAATAACCATTACGTCATCAGAAGTGTTTGCAGATACTCCTGGAGCACCAGCAGGACCGTGGTTAGCATACAATTCATCCAATGCACCAGACAAGTGGAAGTTCCAACATGGTCCGCACCATGTTGCAGATACGTCAAGGTATACAGTGTATCCTTGATCTAAATAGTTGTACAAGTTGTGAGAAACACCGAATTGGTCAGTGATTGTGAAATCTTGACCAAACGATCCTGCTGGCAACTGAGCGAAAGACATTGTTGACGACATCACGGCAACAACCATCAATAGTAGAGCTTTTTTCATTTGATAAATTATTAATAGGTTTACTTTAGGGCAACGAATATAAAGAAATATTTCGGCCAATTACTTTTTATATCTTTGGAAAATGAAAAAAAATATTCTCTTTTTTGGATTGGCGCTTTCTTTCGTTGGTGTGTCAGCGCAATCAATTGAACTTGTAAATCCAGTAGTTCAAGTTAATGCAACGGCTGCCACCCTAACCGGAGCAGGCGAAATGGTTGCTGAATGGCCTGTAACGAATATTTCAGACGTTTCTGTTTCTGTTAAATGCAGTCGAAGCGTAATTTCAGAAATTCCCGGTTCGTCTAATTATTTCTGCTGGGGCGTTTGCTACGGAGAAACGACCAATGTTTCGCTCTTAGCGCAAACAATTCTTGCAAGCGATACCAATCATACATTTTACGCACATTACAAGCCCCTCGGTAATCCTGGAGAAACCGTAATCAGTTATTGCTTCTTCAATATGGCAAACCCTGCTGATCAAGCGTGTCAAACGGTCAGTTTTTGCTACGAATCTACCTGTCCTTTGGGAGTAGATGACGAGGCAGTTTCAAAACTTGAATTAGTTGGAAGTAACCCTTTGAAAGGTCTAAGTTTCATGAATTATAAATTACCAACAGGAGAGAAAGAAGGACAGTTAGTCATCACAAATCTTCAAGGTAAACTAGTTAAGCAAGTTACAGTAAAAGGAAATTCTGGAAGCATTTTGTTAAATGCTCAAGATTATGCTGCAGGAGTTTATCAGTTTACATTATCAACATCAAAAGGACGCGAAACCATTCGTGTTGTAGTTGAATAATTTATTAAGAAATGTAAATGAACAACCTCGAATTTCGAGGTTGTTTTATTTTTGCGAACCCAAAGAAAGAACATGAAGCAAATAAAGAGGAAAGAAGCACTCGATTACCACGAGTTAGGTAGGAAAGGAAAGTTAGAAATTGTTCCAACAAAACCATACAGTACTCAACGCGATTTAGCGCTTGCTTATTCGCCGGGTGTTGCAGAACCAGTAAAGGCTATCGCGGAAAACATAGACGATGTCTACAAGTACACGGGCAAAGGAAATTTAGTAGCGGTTATTTCAAACGGGACAGCAATTCTTGGTCTAGGGAACTTAGGTCCAGAGGCGAGTAAGCCCGTTATGGAAGGAAAGGGTATGCTCTTCAAAATATTCGCAGATATCGATTCCATTGACATTGAAATGAAGGCTACAGAAGTCGATGATTTTGTGAATACGGTCATCAACATTAGCCCAACGTTCGGTGGTATTAATTTAGAAGATATCAAGGCGCCAGAGGCTTTCGAAATCGAAGAGCGTTTGAAGGAAGCCCTCGATATTCCTATCATGCACGATGATCAGCACGGCACAGCAATTATATCAAGTGCTGCCTTGTTAAACGCTTTGGAAATAGCAGGAAAGAATATTGGCGATATTAAAATCGTGGTGAGTGGTGCAGGAGCAGCTGCCTTGAGTTGTTTGAACACTATGATTGGTCTCGGTTTGAATCCAGCGAATATTCGCATGTTCGACTCAAAAGGACTCATCAATAACTCAAGAGAAGATATCGATCACAGAAAGAAGAGATTTGCAGTTGATTCGAATGAAAAGTCACTTGCTGAAGCATTGGTAAATGCCGATGTTTTCTTGGGTCTTTCGCAAGGAAATATTGTCACACCAGAAATGGTTCAGTCCATGGCAAGCAATCCGGTTGTTTTCGCACTTGCTAATCCAGATCCTGAAATTCCTTTTGAAGAAGCTATGGCTGCACGTCCCGATGTAATCATGGCTACAGGTAGAAGTGATCATCCTAACCAAGTAAACAACGTTCTCGGTTTCCCATTCATATTCAGAGGAGCTTTAGACGTTCGCGCAACAAAGATCAACGATGCCATGAAGTTGGCTGCTGTTAAAGCATTGGCTGAATTGGCGAAGGCTACTGTTCCTGAAGAGGTAATGGAGGCTTATCACATCACGAGCCTTTCATTCGGAAAAGATTATATCATTCCTAAACCAAACGACCCTCGCTTGTTAGTAGCCGTTTCCACAGCTGTTGCAAAAGCTGCTATTGAAAGTGGTGTTGCTAAAAATCCAATCACAGATTGGGATGCCTATGCGAGCGAATTGCTAGGTAGAATGGGGCGCGACAATGCACTCACAAGAGGGATTTCAGAGCGCGCAAGAAAAGACAAGAAACGTGTTGTTTTTGCTGAAGGAGATAACCCTAAAATCTTGAAGGCAGCAGAACAAGCGAAAGATGACGGCATTGCCATTCCAATTTTATTGGGACAAGAAGAAAAAATTCGTGAACTTATTCGTGAGTTCGATTTGGATTTAGGCGATGTGGAGATTATTGATCCACGTCTCGATTCTCACAAGGCGGAACGCGAGAAATACGGCGAGTTCTTCTATCAGAAAAGAATGCGCAAGGGTATTACCAAAACAGAAGCCTCACGCATCATGCGTGAACGCAACTACTTCGGTGCAATGATGGTTGAAACAGGAGTAGCAGATGCGATGATTTCAGGAATGACACGTAATTACGCTAAAGTAATTCGTCCAGGATTGGAAACCATTGGAACTGCGAAAGATGTTAAAACGGTCTGCGGAATGTACATTGTTCAAACCCCGAAAGGCCCAATGTTCTTCGCTGATACAACAGTAAATAGAGACCCAACAGCCGAGCAATTAGTAGATATTACGCTACTCGTTGCCGATGCAGTTTCAAAAATGAAAATTGCACCGAGAATGGCTATGTTGAGCTATTCGAATTTCGGTTCCTCGCATGGTTCTGATCCAGAGAAAGTGGCGAAGGCCGTTTCAATCCTGCACAGTAACCATCCGCATTTAATTGTAGACGGAGAGATCCAGGCAAATTTTGCCTTGAATCCGGAAATGAGAAAAGAAAATTTCCCATTCTCGAAATTGGCCGACTCTAAAGTGAATACCTTAATTTTCCCAAACCTTTCTTCAGGAAATATTAGTTATAAAATTCTTCAAGAAGTTGCTGGGATGGAAGTAATAGGTCCAATTTTGTTGGGCATGAAAAGGAGTTATCATATCTTGCAAATGGGTTGCTCGGTGCGTGAAATCGTGAACATGGTTCGCGTAGCAGTTGTAGATGCTCAAGCCAAAGGAACCTTAAATAGATAACATGCTCTATTCATTAACAGGACAACTCATTGAGAAATCGCCGGTGCACGCGGTAATCGACTGCAATGGTGTGGGCTATTTTCTGAACATTAGTTTAGCCACTTATTCTGCACTTCCAAACAATGGAGAGGTAATGCTATACACTCATCTCCATGTGAACGGAAATGACTTCTCGCTAGTCCTGTACGGATTCTATTCCGACCAGGAAAAGGAGTTGTTTAAAAAATTGACAAGTGTAAGCGGTGTAGGTCCAAACACCGCTAGAATGGTTCTTTCAAGTTTGAATGTGAATGAATTAATTCAGGTCATTGCCAATAAAGACCTCCCGTCGTTAAAGCGAATAAAAGGAATTGGTGAGAAAACAGCCGAAAGGATTCTTGTTGACCTGCACAACAAAGTTGGAAAGATTGACGGAGTTGTGATAGAAAAAATTGGAGGTGTGCACAATACGACTCGACAAGATGCGTTAGTGGCACTGTCCCAATTGGGCCTAGACAAAACCAAAACTGAAAAAATGTTGGATAAAATTCTGCTTACCAATGGAGATTTGCCGTTGGAAGAACTTATCAAACAGGTATTGAAACAGATATAGAATTGTGAAAGAAGTAGTCCTCCGCCTCCTATCAAGAGCCATTTTCGTAATGGCCCTTTGTGTTTCTGGTTGGTTGGCCTGGGCAAATACTTCTGTTGAAACTCGCGTAATTGCAAAGTCAAATCATAATTTCGTTTTTGCGCCAGATACCGTTACTCCGGTTTGGCCGAACGACGATACCCCAGCTCCAAGCGAAGGTGGAAACGGCATCGAAATTCCACTTCCAGATAATATTCATTATTCCGTTGAGTACAATCCGGAAACTGGACGCTACGAAGTCATTCAGAAAGTTGGAGATAAAATCGATTTTCGTAGAACTTCTACCATGGATATGGAAGATTTCTTAGACTTCCAGTTAGATAAAAATGTAACCAAGTATTGGAACAAAATCAAGGACGATAAGTCTGCTGCAAACAAAGAGTTTGCTCCCGTAATTAAAGTGGGTGGAGATAATTTTGAACACATTTTTGGTTCGAATGAAATTGAAATACGTCCTCAGGGTTCTGCCGAATTGACCTTCGGTCTAAACTCTCAACGTACCGAAAACCCTCGTATTCCAGAGCGTCAACGAAAGAACACTAACTTCAATTTCGATCAGAAAATTCAAATGAATGTCATTGGTAACATTGGTACCAAAATGAAGTTGAAGGTGAATTACAACACCGAAAGCACGTTTGAATTTGAGAACAACATGAAGGTGGAATACACCGGTGATGAAGATCAAATCATGCGTAAGATTGAATTGGGTACAGTTGCGCTTCCATTAACAGGAACCCTCATGCCCGGTAGCCTTGGTCTCTTTGGTGCGAAAGTAGAAACCCAATGGGGGAAATTGAAGAATACGACAATTCTTACCCAGCAAAAAGGTGAGCGAAAGGAAATCACAGTTCAAGGAGGAGCACAAACCACGCGCTTCGATATTGCCGCAGATAACTATGAAGCCAACCGACACTATTTCCTTTCAGGATATTTCAGAGACAACTATGATAATGCACTTGCGGCATTACCTGTCGTAAATAGTGGAGCAAACATTACGCGTATTGAAGTTTGGGTAGTGAATCAACAGGCCAATACGCAAGACGTTCGGAATATTATGGCCTTCACCGATTTAGGTGAAAACTCGCAATACATAGCTAGCGACTACAACAACTCGTCGTTGATTAGCCCCGCCCAATTGCCAAACCCAGATAATGAGAACAACAATCTCTTCAACGTTGTTTCCAACAATCAGAACATATTAGATTTTTCAAATGCCAATGCAGCAATTCAAGCTTTGGGATATGGAATGCGTCAGGGGATTCATTACGAGCGCGTGGGTAATGCAAGAAAATTAACTCCATCGGAGTATACGTACAATTCACGCCTTGGATTTATTTCTTTGAAACAATCGCTAAATAATGCAGAGGTATTAGCTGTTTCGTATGAGTATACTTTGAACGGACAGACGTACCAAGTTGGTACGTTATCGCAAGACGGAATTGCAGCTCCTCAGGCGTTAATGTTGAAGATGCTCAAATCTTCAATTACCTTGGTGAAACTTACCAATGGTGACCCTTCTCCGCTATGGAAGAACATGATGAAGAACGTCTACAATCTCGAATCTTTCGGTATTTCGCCGGAGAACTTTAGATTGGAAGTTTGGTACAATAACCCTGCAACGGGTGTGAACATGAATTATATTCCTCGCGAACCTTTGAGCGGAAAATTGTTGTTGCAAGTTTTGAATCTCGATAGAATTGATGCGCAACAAATGCCAGGGAGCGATGGGTTTTTCGACTTCGTTCCAAACGCATCAACAGCGGGTGGATTGATAGACGCGTCTTCGGGTAGGGTGTTTTTCCCTATGATAGAACCTTTCGGCTCGCACCTTTCAGATCAGATTTATGCTGGTTTGGGAAACACGCCACAGGCCGCTCAAGTAGTTTCTCAGGTTGTGTTCCAACCGTTATACGATTCAACAAAAACAGCCGCTCAAATCGGATTCCCACAATTGAATCGTTTCCGAATCAAAGGAGAATATCAAAGTGCTTCTGGATCAGAAATTTCTTTGAACGCGTTGAATATTCCACAGGGTGCTGTAACCGTTACGGCCGGAGGAATGAGACTTGTTGAAGGAACTGACTTCACCGTGAATTACAATTTAGGGAAGGTTACCATTCTCAACGAAAGCATTATGAGTTCAGGACAGCCTATAAAGGTGTCTGTTGAAAGTAACTCCATGTTCAATCTGCAATACAAGACTTTATTGGGAAGCCGATTCGACTACAAATTCTCGGATAACTTGGCTATGGGAGCCACATTCATGAATTTGAAAGAGCGTCCCTTAACGCAAAAGGTGAATGCAGGTGACGACCCCGTAAACAACGGAATGATTGGTTTCGATATGAATTTCCAAAAAGAGGTTCCAATAATTACAAAGTGGATCGACCGCATTCCAGGAATTCAAACCAAAGAGAAATCGACTGTTACATTTAATCTTGAGGCAGCGAAAATTTTCCCGGGTCACTCGCGTGCAATTTCGAAAGATGGAAATGCATACGTTGATGATTTTGAGGGAAGCCAAAGTGTAATCGATTTACGCTCATTGAACCAGTGGTTCATGGCCTCTACACCGAAATTACAATCTTCACTTTTCCCTGAAGGAGATTTCGAAGACAGTTTGGTTTATGGAGCGAATCGCGCGCAATTGTCTTGGTATATCATTGATCCATTGTTCTACAGAAACAGTTCTTACACCCCGCCAAATATTACGGTTGATATGCAAAGTGATCACCGCATGCGTGAGGTTTTAGAATCTGAAGTGTTCCCAAACAGACAATTACCTTCAGGAACACCGCCGAACATTACCTGTTTAGATTTATCATATTACCCTGAAGAAAGAGGTATGTACAACTTCGAATTACCGAACGGTTATTCGGGTAGGTCAGCTGGACTGAATACAGACGGTACATTGAAAGATCCAGCAACACGTTGGGGTGGTATTCAACGCGCATTGACCACCACAGATTTTGAAACATCTAACGTGCAGTTTATCCAGTTTTGGGTAATGGATCCGTTCAACGAAGATTCAGAAAATACGCAGGGTGGAGACCTTTATTTCAATTTAGGAAACGTAAGTGAAGACGTTATGAACGATTCTCATATGAGTTTTGAAAACGGCTTTCCTTCTGCAAACAACGATCTTCCAATCGAACAAGGAACGTGGGGAAATTATCCCTCGCCAACAACCTTTAACGTGGTGAACGCATTTGATTATACTTCTGGAAACTACGAGCAACAAGACATCGGATTAGACGGGTTGAATTCTGCTGCGGAACAATCTTATTTCTCGAATTGGTTGTTGCAAGTACAAGGATTTTTAACACCTGACGCTTACGTTAAATATCAACAAGATGCTTCAGCCGATAACTTCAGTTATTTCAGAAGTTCTCAGGCAGATGCAGCTAATTTGAATACGTTGGAGCGATATAAAAACTTCAACAGATACGAGGGTAATTCGAATACCAATACTCCCGATGGTTACCCAATTGCTGCAACCACTATTCCGAACTCAGAAGATATCAATCAGGATATTACACTGAATACCATTGAAAGTTACTTCCAATATAAAGTGAGTCTTCGTCCGGAAGATTTAGGTGATGGAAATCTAGGAAGAAATTATATCACTGACACATTCGTAACAACCAAGACCACCGCGAATAATGAAGAGCGTCAAATTCGCTGGTACCAATTTAAAATTCCAATTAAGGAATTTGAAAAGCGAGTGGGAAGTATTCCAGATTTTCGTTCAATCAGATACATTCGTATGTTCTTGAAAGGTTGGGAAGAACCAGTAACCCTGAGATTCGCTCGATTGGAATTGGTTAGAGGTGAGTGGAGAAAATATGACTATTCTCTAGCGGGAAATCAAGAACAGGAAATCAATGACGATCCGGAAACATCTTTCAGCATAGCTGCTGTGAACATAGAGGAAAATGGAAATCGTGAGCCTGTGCCATATGTTGTGCCTCCTGGAATCATTCGTGAGCAAGACGTATCGTCAGCAAACCTCAGAAATCTGAACGAACAGTCGCTTTCATTGAGTGTATGTAATCTGAAAGACGGTGACGCACGTGCGACGTATAGAAATGTGAAGTACGATTTGCGACAATACAAACGCCTTCGCATGTTCGCTCACGCAGAGGCTGCAGGAATACAATCAGAATTGAAAGACAACGATGTCTCTGTATTTATTCGTTTAGGTTCCGACTTCGATCAGAACTACTACGAATACGAGGTTCCAATGAGTGTTACACCTTGGAACACGAATAACGACGATGAGATTTGGCCGGCCGATAACAATTTCGATATTCAACTTTCAGATTTGCAAAATCTGAAAATCAATAGACCTTCAACCACTTCTGTTTTGTCAGTGGTAGATACCATTCTCGACAACAACGTTCACCTTTCGGTAAAAGGAAATCCAAACCTTGCGAACATCACAACGATGATGATTGGTATACGCAACCCCGACAAAGACACGAATCCATTTGGCGTTACAGATGATGGGAAAGGGAAATGCGCCATTGTCTGGGTAAATGAATTGCGACTCTCTGAGTTTGATGAAAAATCCGGTTCAGCTGCAATAGCGCGTTTGAATGCTCAGTTGGCAGATTTTGGTAACCTTGCGGTTTCCGGAAACATTAGTACTCCCGGATGGGGCGCCATAGAGCAGCGAGTGCAACAAAGGCAACAAGAAACGAAGATGGGGGTAGATGCGAGCAGCACGCTTCAACTTGGAAAATTCTTCCCAAAAGATTGGGGTGTTCAATTGCCAATGTACCTCGGTTTCTCAGAGAATGTTCAAACACCGCGTTACAGCCCACTTCAACCAGATATTCAAATGACGGATTTACCGACATTGAATAAACCACTGAAGCAAAAATCGCAGACTTATACAAAGCGAAGAAGCATCAATTTTACAAACGTGAAAATAGCACCGAAGAAAGATGCTGCGGCTGCAAAAGGAGTTGGACTTCCAGGGGCCGATGATAAAGGGAAGCCAGGAACACAAGCTGCGCCAACCAACACCGATAAGCCTAAGTTTTACGGAATTGATAATTTCTCAGTGTCCTACGCCTATAATGAAACCTACTTCCGCGATATCAATACAGATTGGAGATTACAAAAACAATATCAAGGTGCATTCGATTACAGCTTTACGAATAAGCCGAAAGAATTCAAACCGCTTGCGAATATCCCTGTAATCAAAACCTCTAAGTATTTGAAGTGGTTGAAGGAATTCAACTTCTACGCGGGTATCAAACAAATGAGTTTCAGAACTGAAATGAATCGTTCGTACGAGACCAGTCGCATTCGAAATAACTCATTAGAGTTAACAGGAGTGTATAGCGATATGCTCATTCAAACTCAGGCTCAAAAGAATTGGAATTGGACAAGAAACTATTCCATGAAATACGATTTGACCAAGAATTTAAAAACAGATTTTACAGCGAGCAACATTGCTTTGGTTGGAGAGCCGCGCGGTGTAATCAATAAGAATGACGTTGATTGGTATGAATCTTACAAAGATTCTGTTTGGAGTAACATCCAAAATTTTGGAGAAACCACCACATACAACCATAATGTGGGTGTGACATACAAGTTACCGTTGGATAAGTTTCCATTGCTGAATTTTATGAGTGCAGATGCTCGTTACGGTGGTACCTTCAGATGGGATCGTGCACCGTTTACCCAAGATACTTTGGGTAACACCATTCAGAACAGTCGCCAAATTCAGTTGAATGCTCAAGGTAATTTCGAGACGTTGTACAACAATGTCCCTCGATTGAAACAAGCATTAACCGGAAAGAAGCCAGACGCAGGAAAGAAGCCGGTTGCTGGTAAAAAAGATGACCCTACGAAAAAGGATGGATTCGGTGATGATTTGACTAAAAAAGATAAGAAGGAGAAAGTAGATCCGTTAGATGTTGCACTTCGATTCTTTATGATGGTTCGAACTGTAAATGGAAGCTATACCAAGAACGAAGGATTGTTGCTTCCTGGTTACGCAAACACCACAAGTATCTTGGGATTCGATAACCAGTTCGACGGGCCGGGAATAGGATTTTTGGTGGGTCAACAAAATACAGACCTTATGGGTAATCCAACTGGACGGAATTTTGCAACAGATGCCGCTAATAACAATTGGTTGGTTGAACAGCAGTCGTTAAATATTCAGTATAACCAAACCTTCACTGAAACGTGGAATGCAAAAATGAATTTGGAGCCGTTCCGCTATTTCAAAGTTGAACTTTCTGCAACGCGTCAAGAAGGAAAGAACTTCAACTCTTTCTTCCGCTACGATCCAACAGTTGACGATTACGTGTTCCAGTCACCAATGGAAACTGGAAATTTCTCGGCGTCATTAATTACTTGGAATACAGCGTTCATCAAAGACGACAAAGAGAACAACTACGCCAGTCCAATCTTCGATCAGCTCTTAGCGAACAGACAGGAAATTTCAAGTCGATGGAACAATGAAACTTATCAGCTAGCTAATCCAAATGATTCTGGATACTACGAAGGGTTTGGATCACTTTCACAAAATGTAATCATCCCTTCATTTATTGCCGCGTACACTGGACGTTCAACAAGTGAGGTTGCCTTGAATCCATTTGCGACAAAGGCTCAACCAAACTGGAAAATCACTTACGATGGACTAACAAAACTGCCAGCAGTTAAAAAGTATTTCAAGCAATTTAACATTTCTCACAATTACCGCTCGACTGCAACGGCTTCATATGTAAGCAATTTGAAGTATGAAGAGTTCAATAACCTTCCAACTGCAATAGACCAAAGTCCGGAGCAAAACTTTATTTCGCAACATCAAATTGGTACGGTTACCTTAACGGAGTCTATGTCTCCTTTGGTTGGATTTGACATGACGTTGAAGACGAAAAAAGTTAACGACCCCTTGATTAAGGTAGAGTACAAACGCGATCGCACAATTGCGTTAGGAATGGCGAACTATCAAATTACTGAGACGAAGAGTAACAGCTTTGTAATCGGTTTAGGTTACAAGATCACAGAAGTTCCAAATCCATTTGGAAGAAAAAAAGGAAGTAAACTACCGGTAAAATTACTTGACAAGTCTACTTTGAATTTACGCGTTGATTTCACCATTCGCGAGAACTTTACGTTGATTAGAAAAATAGAAGAACAACAAAACCAAGTTACTGCGGGACAGACATTGTTTAGTGTAAAGTCGAGTGCTGATATGGCAATTAGCGATAAATTGACGTTGCGTTTCTTCTACGATCATCAGATCAACAAACCTGCGATTTCTACAAGTTTCCAAACTTCGAATATTACAACCGGTTTAGCCATTCGCTTTACATTGAACGGTTCGGGTGGATCGAATACCGCTCAACCGCAAGGCGGAAACTAATTTGGGTTTGAGCAAATAGGACAAAGTTTTGCCCATTTCCTAGCTCTCAACATTAATTTTGTGTTAAGTTCGTAGGATATTTACACTTTGAGCCCAATAGAGCAAATAATACAGCAATTCAACCCCATCTCTTTGAAGGAAATGGACGGAGTGGAGTTAATGAACAGGACAGACACAAAGTTTGTGGTTTCACTGGATCAATTGCTTTCCATTTTGGAAGAAGTGAAAAACACCTACCGAATTCTTGAAGTTAATAACGTTCGTTTCAGTCATTACGAAACGCTTTATTACGATACCGACGAGTTTCTGTTTTATACACGGCATCACAATGGCAAAAAGAACAGATGGAAAATCAGAAAACGCTCTTACGTCGATAGCCAATTGAATTTCCTTGAACTGAAGTTTAAAACCAATAGAGGAAGAACTCAAAAACAACGAACGGGCATTCCGGAAATTGGAATGAACTTGAATGGCGATGAAGAGAAATTCATTGGAAGAAAAGCAGGAATAGATTTTCATTTATCACCACAAGTGAAAAATAACTTCACACGCTTAACTCTTGTTGAACCAAGTCTGCCAGAGAGAATCACAATAGACTTAGAGCTTTCTTTCGAGTGGAATAAAATTGCCAAAGACCTTAAGCAAATAGTTATTGTTGAAGTGAAGCAGGAGAATCGAAACAGACTTTCTCCGTTCGTTCAAGCGTTGAAGAAAAGACATGTTAGAGAAGAAAGCATTAGTAAATACTGCCTGGGAGTGGCTATGCTCGTTCCTTTCGTGAAGAAAAATAATTTTAAGGAGAAGTTAATAAAAGTCAATAAATTAGAATCAATAAAGTAAGATTATGTTAGATACGTTCAATGCACTGTTTTTGCAATCAGATTTCGACCCAATGGGAGGAATGAAATTTATTCACCTTGAGGATTTTTTGGGATTGATTATTCGTCTTTCAGTACACATGCTTTTCGTGTTGCTTTTAGTTCGTGTGATCTATTACCCCATTGCTAAGAGAAAGGACTTCTTATTTACATATCTTTTATTCAGTTTAACCATCTTCCTCATGTGTTTCATGTTGGAAAGCGTTAAACTTCAAATGGGATTCGCCTTAGGTTTGTTCGCGGTATTCGGAATTATCCGCTACAGAACAGATGCTATTCCTATTAAAGAGATGACTTACCTATTCGTGGTAATTGGAATGTCTGTAATGAATGCCTTAATCAATAAAAAGATTTCTTTGGTTGAATTGTCATTCGCAAATCTTGTAATCATTGGAGCAACATACGGCCTAGAGCGCGTTTGGTTGTTGCGTCACGAAGCGCAGAAAATCATTGTTTATGAAAACATTGATTTAATTAAAGTTGGAAGAGAAGAAGAAATGAAGGCAGACATCGAAGCAAGAACCGGTATTAAAGTAAATCGTTTCGAAATTGGAAAGATCGATTTCCTTCGCGATACTGCTTTGATCAAGATTTACTTCTTCGAAGACGAACAAGGAAATCAAATGGATGATTCCTTCTCGGGCAACATTAACATCTAAGAATTTTTAGCTAAACATATTCCAGCGCAATACGTCGTCTTCAGCGATGTCTTGCGCTGTTTGCTTTCCTATCAATTGTGAAATATCTTTTGGTGAAATACCACTTGCAGGACGCTTCCATGTAAGATCTTCAAATGTTACGATATGGCCCGTAGGCATTGCTTTCGCTGCAACTAAACTTCTGCGTGCATTCGCGCGTGCAGGAGCCTCGTCGTCAATAGCCGTTAATTCAAATCCTCCAAGCAATTCCATAGTTCTATTCATTCGCGAATGGAAGTGCTTTAAATCTTCTTTATCCATTGCGTGGTAATGATCGTTACCGGGCAAGGTCTTATCATGTGTGAAGTGTTTTTCCAATACCGCTGCACCCAATAAAGTCGCAACTTCAAGCGTATGCATGTCCTTCGGAAGGGTGTGGTCACTGTACCCTGGAACCGCCTGCGGGAAAGTCGAAATTAAATCTTTAGTCATGCCCAAATGCGCATTCGGATCAGGTGTTGGATAATTCAATACACAGTGCATTAAGCAAAGTTTATTTCCGTATTTCTCAATCGTTTCAACGGCCTGCTGAACCTCCCATTTGTACGAAGCACCGGTGCTTAAGATGATCGGTTTACCAAATTGGCATTGGTGTTCAATAAACGGAAGATTGGTAATGTCAGAGCTTGAAATCTTATAAACATTCATTAAATCGTTCAGGAAATTTGCACTCTCTACATCGAAAGCTGTGCTCATGAATTCAATTCCAACTTCTTCGCAATAGCGCGCCAATTGCTCGAATTCGGTCTTCCAAAATTTATCGTATTTCTTGAATAACTCAAACTGACTTCGTGTAGGTTCTTTCGTGATGTCCCAATAATAAGGACTGTCCTTGCTTGCGATAGTTTCAGCTTTGTAAGTCTGAAACTTAATTGCATGGGCACCGCCTTCCGCAGCTTCATCAATAAGTCTTTTTGCAAGATCCATTGAACCTTCATGATTCACGCCGGCTTCAGCAATGATAAATGGACGAACGATTTTTTTCGAATCGTAGTTATAAAGGAAATCTGTTAAGCTCATGGTTATTTTAATTCTTGAATAGCATGCCATGCAAGCAAGCCCATTCCAATTTTTAAGGCGTTTTCATTTACTGCAAATTTGCTGTTATGCACAGGGGCGCTCAAGGTTCCATCCTCGTTCGAGGTGCCCAAGCGATAGAAGCAACCTGGCATGTGCTGAGAATAATAAGCGAAGTCTTCTGCGGTAGTTCGCATGTCTAAATCAATTACATTCTCTTCACCGAGATATTCTTTCGCTTGCGCGATAGCTCTTTCCGTTAATTCAGGATTGTTGTATACAACAGGATATCCTTTTTCAATTCGGAAGTCAAGGGTTCCGCCCATTCCTTCAACCAAACCTTTCGATAATGCAATAATTTTTTCGTGAGCTATCGTTCTCCACGATTCCGAAAATGTCCTAAAGGTTCCTTCCAGTTTTACTTCATTCGGAATAATATTCGTTGCACCGTTTCCAATTATTTTCCCGAAGGAAAGTACAGTTGGCATTTGCGGGTTGCTCCATCTTGAAACAACCTGTTGCAATGCGATAAGTAAATGAGAAGCAATTAAAATAGGATCGATACATTGGTCCGGTTTCGCGCCGTGTCCGCCTTTTCCTTTTATCGTAACATACAGCTCATCGGTAGAAGCCATGTATGCTCCTGCGCGATAGCCAACCTTTCCGGCAGGCAATTCAGGAAAGACATGCTGTCCAAATATCCCGTCAGGTGTTTTATCTTGAAACAATCCGTCTTTCAACATAAGTAAAGCACCTCCTGGAAGAACTTCTTCGGCAGGTTGAAAAACCAATGTGACAACTCCGCCCCATTGAGATTTTGTTTCATTCAAAATTTTTGCAGCACCAAGAAGAGATGAAGTATGAACATCATGACCACACGCGTGCATAACACCATTCACAGTGCTTTTAAAAGGCAAGTCATTGTCTTCAATAATGGGAAGAGCATCCATGTCGCCCCGCAAAGCAATGCTTTTCGAAGAAGCGAGTTCTCCTATTATTTCTGCACGAATCCCATAACCACCAATATTTTCAGTGTAAGGAATTCCCCAAGCAGAAAGGTACTTGGTGACAAATGCCGAAGTGTTTTTTTCTTGGTATGAAAGTTCCGGATTTGCATGAATGTGTCTGCGAATCGAAACAATTTCTTCGAAATATTTTTCTGAAAGTTCTTGAATTAGCTCTTTCATGGCGCGCAATCACATTTTGTTTTTTCACCCTCGCGACTTGCTTCAGCAACAGTCACAGTACTGTCGGTGCAGAGTATGATGAAATTCACGTTGTTGTGTGAAAGGAAATAACGCTTGGGGTTGTTCTGCGCATCTGATTTTGAGAAGTCGACTTCGCCGCCCCACTTCGCAGATTCGAAATTCTCCATAGAAATGCCCTGACAATCCATACGGCATTTACCATGATTGGTAACCAAAGTTTTTGAAGCTTGAATCTGTTTCATGATTTGTTTTCCAGGCAACCAACCCAACCAATCGTAGTTCGGGAACATCATAAATACAAGCAAACAGCCAATGGTTAATCCTGTTGCAAAAAGTAAAAGTCTTCTTCGAAATTTCATGGTCTTCAGATTCCCACAAAAGTGCATAAAAATTCCGAGTTAGCCATTAACTTAGTGGCCAATTATGGCAATCATTCAAACAAGTGATCTTCAATACACCTTTGAGAAAGGTCCTGATTTATTCTTCCCGTCATTTCAAGCTGAAGAAAACAGCGAGTTGTTGATCTTAGGAAACAGTGGAACAGGCAAGACTACCTTGCTACACATGTTAGCTGGATTAAGGAAGCCGATAGCAGGAGAAGTGGTTGTAAATGGAGTGAAATTGAATTCGCTTAGCGGTGCTTCATTGGATCGTTTCAGAGGAAAAAACATTGGAGTTGTTTTTCAAACGTCACATTTCGTTCAGTCGCTTTCGGTAATGGATAATATTCTTTTAGCGCCTTATTTTTCGAACAACAAGGTTTCGAAGACTGATGCTGAGAAAATGTTAGACCGCTTAAATATTCTTTCAAAGAAAAATAAGAAAACGTCTACGTTAAGCGTTGGAGAACAACAACGTGTTGCCATTGCACGTGCGCTTTTAAACAACCCTTCGCTCATCTTAGCCGATGAGCCTACTAGTGCGCTCGACGACGAAAATGCGAAAGAGGTATTGAACCTTTTGCGCGAACAAACCCATGCACTTAAAGCCGCATTGTTAATCGTTACTCATGATAATCGCTTGAAAGATGAAGTGAAGCAACGCATTGAATTAACTACCTCTAACCGATAACCAGAATTCAACATGAAAATAATTTTTATTGCTTGGAAAAATTGCTGGCAAAAGGCAGGAGCAACCACCTTAACACTTTTGCTTTTGTCCTTTGGTGTGGGAATCATCTCTATGATGCTTCTGTTGGAAAATCAGTTAAGCGAGAAGTTCAACAAGAACATTAAGGACATTGATTTCGTTCTCGGCGCAAAAGGAAGTCCGCTTCAATTGATCTTGGCCAATGTCTATCATATAGACGCACCAACCGGAAATATTAAAGTTTCAGAGGCCCAAAGAATCATTAAAAACCCAACAGTTAAAGAAGCCATTCCATTGGCTTACGGAGATAATTACGAAGGTTGGAGAATCGTAGGAACCACACCGCGATATGCAGAGTTTTATGAAGTGAAGTTGAGAGAAGGGAAAGTGTTTGAAACACCTTTTGAAGTAACCGTTGGTTCTTATGCAGCGAAAGAATTGGGATTGAAATTGGGACAAACTTTCAAGAGCAACCACGGTTTAGACAAAGACGGAGAAGAGGAGGAAGGACACGACCAACTTTTTACTGTTGTTGGAATATATGAAGCTAGCGGAACGGTCATTGATCGTTTAATTCTAACACCAGTTGAATCCATCTGGGAAGTACACGATCACGGTGATCATGAAGAATCTCCGCACAATGCCATTGTTTCTGCAGAAGAACACGATGCAGAGGAACATGACGCTGAAGCGCATGCACATGCCGAAGACGAGCATGCTGCGGAACATGGACATGAAGATGATCACGAAGCTGAGCATACAGCAGAAGAGGAGGGGCATGATCACGAAGACGAACACATGCATGAGGAGGAAAGAGAAGTGACGGCATATCTGCTTATTAAGCGTCTTCCAATGGCTCCAATGATTCTTCCGCAATTGGTGAAGAACACGAACATGCAATTGGCGTTGCCAGCCATTGAAATCAATCGATTGAATGAAAACTTCGGAATAGGAATGAGTGTAGTAAAGGCAGTTGCCATTCTAATCATGATTATATCCTTCTTAAGCGTTTTCATTTCGTTGTTCAACGCTTTACGTGAAAGACAATACGAGTTGGCTATCCTTCGAACGTTAGGTGGAAGAAGAATTCAATTGTTTATTTTGATTTTGTTGGAAGGTTTCTTCATGGTAGCTCTTGGATTAATCATCGGATTGGCTTTAAGCCGTGTCGGAATTACCATGCTTTCGGACATGGCGAAAGACAGTTTCCACGACGAATTCAACGCTATGATTTTCCTTCCACAGGAATATTATTTAGTTGGAATAACGTTAGGTCTTGGTGTGGTGGCATCGTTGTTGCCTGCCTTGCGAGCGTTCTTTATGGACATTTCAAAAACACTTTCAAATGATTAAGCCTATCAAATTTTTAGCTTTTATTTTTTCAGGAATTTTATTCTTGAATGCTTCCGAAGGAACCGAGAAGTTGAAAGCACACGCATACAAACGTGTAGAACTTGGAACGGTTCCAAGTACCATTGTTCCATACATTGCGGAAGGGCAGGGACCTATAGAGATTACTTGGAAGACCTTGGCTGATGTGACTTACAAAGACATTTATGTAAAGGAATTGGATGCTTATTACTGGAAACCAACGTTCGGTGCTTCGTTGAAGGCTGTTGCCGGAAGAGAGGTTTATATTACTGGATATTTAATTCCTGTTGACTACGATGCGGGTTTCTATGTAGTATCGAAATACCCCTATGCAAACTGCTTCTTCTGCGGAGGCGGAGGTCCTGAGTCTGTTGTCGATTTGCGTTTTACAGGAAAACACCGAAACTATAAAACAGATGAACGCCTCACCTTTAAAGGAAAATTATCCTTGAATGCAGATGATGTGTATCAAATGAATTACATCTTAGAAGGAGCAACGGAATTCACTCCATAATTTTTTATGTTGAAATAAAAAAAGGCGACCATTGGTCGCCTTTTTTGTTGGTCTATGTTTGGAATTACATCATTCCACCCATTCCACCGCCTGGCATTTGAGGCATTGGATTGTCTTCTTTAATATCAGAAATAACGCACTCTGTAGTCAACAACATTCCTGCGATTGACGAAGCGTTTTCTAATGCTACACGAGATACTTTAGTTGGGTCGATTACACCAGCAGCAAACAAATCTTCGTATTGTTCGTTGCGAGCGTTGTATCCGAAATCACCTTTTCCTTCGCGAATCTTTTGAATCACAACTGCAC
This sequence comes from Bacteroidota bacterium, assembly GCA_039805165.1. Classification (GTDB taxonomy): domain Bacteria; phylum Bacteroidota; class Bacteroidia; order Flavobacteriales_D; family Sanyastnellaceae; genus CAIZGX01. The sequence continues at coordinate 40,391 of JBDLUS010000191.1, forward strand.
CTTCACCGCCGGCGTTAGCAACAATCTGACGAAGAGGTTCTTCAATTGCTCTACGAACAATTTGAATTCCCGTTGTCTCATCATCGTTCAATCCTGTAAGGGTGTCTAAAGCAGCGCTTGCGCGAATTAAAGCAACTCCACCGCCTGGTACAATTCCTTCTTCAACAGCAGCACGAGTAGCGTGTAACGCATCGTCTACACGGTCTTTCTTCTCTTTCATTTCAACTTCAGTCGCAGCCCCTACATATAGAACAGCAACACCACCAGCCAATTTAGCTAGACGCTCTTGCAATTTCTCACGGTCGTAATCTGAAGTTGTTTTTTCAATTTGTGATTTGATTTCAGCAACACGCGCTTGAATGTTTTCTTTCACACCAGCACCGTTAACGATGGTTGTATTGTCTTTGTCAATTGAAATCTTTTCAGCACGACCTAGATCTTCTAGAGTAGCGTTGTCCAATTTCAATCCAGTCTCCTCACTGATAACAGTTCCACCGGTAAGAACTGCAATGTCTTGCAACATTGCTTTTCTGCGATCTCCAAATCCAGGAGCTTTAACAGCGGCAACGCGTAAAGCACCGCGAATCTTGTTTACTACAAGCGTTGCAAGAGCTTCTCCGTCTACATCTTCAGCAATAATCAAAAGTGGTTTTCCTGATTGAGCAGTTTTTTCCAATACTGGAAGTAATTCCTTCATGCTAGAGATTTTCTTATCGTAGATAAGAATGAAAGCGTTCTCTAATTCAGCTTCCATGTTCTCTGTGTTCGTTACGAAGTAAGGAGAAAGGTATCCGCGATCGAATTGCATTCCTTCAACAGTTTTAACATCTGTTTCAGTTCCTTTTGCTTCTTCAACGGTAATAACCCCTTCAGTTCCTACTTTCTTCATTGCATCTGCAATCAAAGAACCCACCGCCTCGTCGTTGTTGGCTGAGATAGTAGCAACTTGCTTAATCTTTTCATAGTCAGAACCAACTTCTCTAGAGATGCTGCGCAATTCTGCAACAACAGCCTTCACAGCTTTGTCCATTCCACGTTTTAAATCCATTGGATTAGCACCAGAAGCAACGTTCTTAAGACCAGCTCCAACCATTGCTTGAGCCAATACAGTTGCTGTGGTTGTTCCGTCTCCGGCTTGATCAGCTGTCTTGCTTGCAACTTCTTTAAGCATCTGAGCACCCATGTTTTCAATAGGGTCAGCCAATTCAATTTCTTTCGCAACAGTAACACCATCTTTTGTAATGTGTGGTGCACCGAATTTTTTATCGATAACTACGTTACGTCCTTTAGGACCTAAAGTTACTTTTACTGCATTTGCTAATGCATCTACACCTGCTTTAAGTTTCTCTCTCGCAACGGTGTCGAATGTGATTTCTTTTGCCATGATTTTCTAAAATTTAATAATTAAACTATTGCAAAAATGTCCGACTCGCGCATGATCAAAAGATCTTTTCCGTCTACGCTAATCTCTGTTCCAGCATACTTGCCGTATAAAATTGTGTCTCCTGGTTGAACCGTTGTTGGCTCATCTTTTTTACCAGGTCCAACAGCGATTACAGTTCCTCTTTGTGGTTTTTCTTTCGCTGTTTCAGGGATAATGATTCCTGAAAGAGTAGTGGTTTCAGCAGCAGCTGGCTCTACCAAAACGCGATCTCCTAATGGTCTAACGTTATTTGACATGTTTGTTTGTTTTTATGTTTGTTCCCGTCGAAGTCACTATTTGTGCCAAGCGGGAATTTGATTCTAATGTGTGAACTTTCGTCAGTAAAGGGCAAAAAAAATGTCAGTAGTTTGAATTACTGACATTCTTAAAATGCTATTGTGACAATTATTGTCCTTGTTGCTGGTCTCCACCCTGTTGTTGGCCACCTTCAGCTTGTTCAGTTTGTTGTTCTTCTTCTGTTGCAGGACGAGCAGAAGTTGAAAGGCTTGTAGAAGCTAAGCAAAGCACAAAAAGCGCAATACCTAAATACCAAGTTGCTTTTTCTAAGAAGTCTGCTGTGCGCTTAACTCCACCAATTTGAGCACTTCCAGCGAAGCCAGATGACAATCCACCGCCTTTAGGGTTCTGAATTAATACTACTAATCCAAGCAATAGTGCTGCGATGACAATTAAAACGGTTACGATAAATTCCATGATCTATTAAAATTTGAGGTCCACAAAGATACACGAATTAAAGGAGTTACAAAGGAACATCCTTTATTTTCTTTGGTTCAAGGCTTTCAATTGATTTTCGAAATGTATTTTCTTCTCTGGATGAAGTTCGATCAATCGTTTATAGGCCTTTCTAGCACGATCTATTTTTCCTTGCGCAGCATAGAGTTTAGCCATAGTCTCGGTTACCCAATCAAAGTTTTCTTCTAAACTTTCCTTCGCGAAACTTACGCCGGTATATTGCTCCACTTTACCAGGAGTAATGCGCGGCTCTGTGGCAATGAATTTTTCTATCAAGTCTATCGAAGGCTGCACAGATTCATTAGAATTTCTTCCCTCATCTTCCCATCTCTTATCCTCTCTTAACTCTTCTTTTACCTCATCTTTTTCGTCTGCATCACTCACACTCCTCAGCCAAGTGAACAAAGCCTCGTTCTCTCCATTCTCCGAAGGACCTTGCTCAACATCTTTCGCAGAATCTTGCCCTGCATCTTTTTCATCCTCCTCTTCGGTTTCACTCACCTCAAGGAAAATAGAACTCGCAACGGCAGTTGCTAAAATTGACTTATCTAAAAAATCTAAATCAGTTACTTCTTCTTGTCTTCCCTTTTCTTCCCCTCTCTTATCTTCTCTTACCTCCAGTTCTACCTTTTCTTCCCCTCTCTTATCTTCTCTTACCTCTAGTTCTTCCCCTCTCTTATCTTCTCTTACCTCTTGCTCTTCCCCTCTCTTATCTCCTCTTACCTCTTGTCTTACCTCTTCATCCATCATCGATGCAGCTAATTCAGCCAGAGAACTGGAACTAGGCACTTTGCTTGGCGCAACTTCGACAACGATTTCCGGAATAATTTCGGTTGGAAGGGTATCGGCAATTTCAGTCTGAGATTGCTTCTTAAGGATAGGCTCCTTCAAAAAACCGTACAGCCATGTTCTATTGGAATGAAGGGTAGAGGCTAATGCTATTTGTCCGGAAGTCTTGTGACTTTTATTTTCCTGATATGCTTTCGCTAAATACGAATGCGCTAAACTGAACCAAGGATAGTTTTTAGTAATGTCTTCCAATTCTTCAATAGGCATAGAAGCCAGCAAATGTGGCGACTTCAGAAGCTCATTGAAGGGTGTGTTTTTCATTACCAATTTCCTACACTAGCGTTATAAATTTCTTGCGCAAGCTGATCGTTGATCTGCTTCCATAAATCTTCCTGAACCGCAAATAAACTTTCCGTTGCAGAGAAGTCCGCGAATTTCGTGAATGATTTCTCGAAATTCAAATCTGGCTCGAGTGTATTCGTGTATTTTATTTTTACAGTAATGGAAAGGCGAGTCAATGAAGCGGTTTCATTGCTCTGAATGGCCATAGGTGCCACAACATAATTGGTTACGCTTCCTTCAAACTGTAAATCACCGTTTGTCTCACTTAATGAAAGCGGACTTTGAGAAAGCATGACATCCTTTAGTTCTTCCGTTAATCGTTGCGAGTAAGTTGGAGAAGCCAAAGCGGTTTGAGGCTTTAAATAGGAAACCGAAAAAGTTTTTGCTCCGCTGAATTGCCCGCCACTAAAGGAGTATCTTATTTCACACGAAGTGAAAAGAAGCACTACAAGCAGTAATCCGAAGAGTTTAAATTTCATTTTCCTAAATCGTATTCCTTAATTTTTCTGTACAAGGTGCGCTCTGAAATTCCAAGTTCTTGTGCGGCATATTTGCGTCGGTTTCTGTGTTTTTGAAGAGCCTTTTTAATTAAGTCCTTTTCTGTTTGACTCAATGAAAGTGATTCTTCAACTTCCTCTTCATCGGTGCTGCTTCCGCTTCCCAAATGTATGATATTACTTGGAGCATTCACGCGAACGGGTAAATCTGAATTTTCATGTTCTTCCGCTTGAAAAACTTTTTGAAAAAGCGCCGCGTTTTCATCTGAGTTTACGAAGTTGCTTCCACCTTGAATCATGCCCAAGACTAGCTTTTTCAAATCGGTTAGGTCATTCCGCATGTCGAATAAGACCTTATATAAAATTTCACGTTCGCTGAAGTCATTGCCCGAATTTCCACCCATGTAAACAGGTTTGTTCGTGGCCATGTCTTGCGGTAAATAGCGAATCAGCAACTCGGGCGAAACAATGCGGTCTGTCTCTAGAATACTAATCTGCTCAGTAATGTTTTTAAGTTGGCGAATATTCCCCGGCCAGCGATATTCTCTTAATGCATTGGCTCCTGAATCTGTTAATTGTAGAACAGGAATGCGATAGCGCTCTGCAAAATCAGTTGCGAACTTTTTGAACAACAACTCAATGTCAGCGCCTCTTTCACGCAACGAAGGCATGAAGATGGGTACCTGATTCAAACGGTAATAGAGATCGTCACGAAATTTTCCGTTTTGAATGGCTTGCGCGAAATTCACATTGGTTGCAGCAACTACGCGCACATTCGTCTTTTGAACTTTTGAAGAACCCACGCGAATGAATTCACCCGTTTCCAAAACACGAAGCAGACGCACCTGCGTTCCTAAAGGAAGTTCAGCAACTTCATCTAAAAATATAGTCCCCTCATTGGCCTCTTCGAAATATCCTTTACGGCTTTCATGGGCTCCTGTAAAAGAGCCTTTTTCATGACCGAATAATTCGCTGTCGATTGTCCCTTCCGGAATAGCTCCACAGTTCACAGCGATATACGGTCCGTGTTTCCTTGAGCTTAAATGATGAATAATCTTCGGAATGCTTTCCTTCCCCACGCCACTCTCACCTGTAATTAAAACAGACATGTTTGTAGCGGCAACCTGCATAGCAATATCCAATGCGCGATTTAGCGCAGGGGCATTGCCAATAATTCCATAGCGTGTTTTTACTGATTGAATTTCCATAATTGCCGTTTAGTCAAGAACTAAACAAAGGTAGCGTAAGGTGACATTCTGTCACACTAAAAAAATTAATCGATGTAAGTCTCGATTTCTCCGATTAAGGTCACTGCGGTAGCAGAAAGTGCATTTACCCAAACATATTGACCAATTTTCGCTTCTTTTTTCGAAAAAACCACTACAACGTTCTGTGTATTGCGTCCGTAAAAGTGTTCTTGCGATTTTTTAGAAATGCCCTCAACTAAGACTTTATGTCGCTTACCTACGTGCGCGGCTGTTCTTTCTGCTACACAAGACATGTGCATGTCTATGATTTCGTTCAGGCGTTTGCTTTTCACTTCTTCCGAGACATTGTCTTCGAATTTTCTTTCGGCCAAGGTGCGCGGTCTTTCGGAATATTTGAACATGTAGGCCATATCGTAGCGCACTTCCGCCATGAGCGAAAGCGTGTCTGCATGTTCTTCTTCTGTTTCATCGCAGAAGCCTGCAATCACGTCTGTACTAATTGCACATTCAGGCATGTACTTGCGAATAGCTGCAATGCGATCGAGATACCATTCGCGAGAATACCCGCGGTTCATGCGCTTCAATACATCTGTGTTTCCACTTTGAACAGGCAAGTGTATGTAATCGCAGATGTTTTCATATTTCGCCATGGTGATAAGCACTTCATCGGTCATGTCTTTCGGATGACTGGTAGAGAAGCGAACGCGCAGGCTTGGACTTACTTCAGCAACAGCGGCAAGAAGTTGAGCGAAATTTACGGTTGGTTCATTCGGATCAACGATTTCTCCTTTTGCTGTGATGTTCCATTTGTAACTATCTACGTTTTGACCGAGAAGGGTAACCTCTCGATAGCCGCGATTGAAAAGATCCGTAGCTTCTTCAACAATGGTTTTAGGATCGCGGCTGCGTTCTCTTCCGCGTGTGAATGGAACTACACAAAAGGAACACATGTTGTCGCATCCGCGCATAATTGAGATAAACGCAGTTACACCGTTACTGTCTAAACGAACAGGGGTAATTTCGGCGTACGTTTCTTCACGGCTAAGCAAAACGTTTATGGCTTTGCTTCCGTGTTCAACCTGAGAAACGAGTCGAGGTAAATCGCGGTAGGCATCTGGACCCACCACCATGTCTACGAGTTTCTCTTCTTCCATGAGTTTTTCTCGCAAACGCTCGGCCATACAGCCAAGTACGCCAACAACCATTTCAGGTTTGCGTTTCTTTACTGAATTCAAAAATTCAAGTCTTCCGCGAATGCGTTGTTCTGCGTTATCGCGAATGGCGCAAGTGTTTAGGAGCACAAGATCTGCTTCTTCAACATCGCGTGTTGTGGTGAATCCTTCTTGCGCCATAATAGAGGCTACAATTTCAGAATCTGCAAAATTCATTTGGCAACCGTAACTCTCGAGCAACAGTTTTTTTTGCGCGCCATTCTGATTTATGGGAGTCGAAATTTCAAAAAATTCGCCCTGTCTTGTCTCGTCAATTTGTTTTTCTTCCACAGTGTCTGGCTGTTTTGATTAGTGTGCAAAAATAATCTATTTCTATAGAAATAGCATATATAATCGCATAACCAATTTGGAGACTAACGAATAAATGCATATACCTTTGCCGCAATTCAAAAACAAAATATGGCTAAAAATCTTGTTATAGTAGAGTCCCCTGCAAAGGCGAAAACAATCGAAGGTTATTTGGGAAGTGACTACATCGTTAAGGCGAGTATAGGGCACGTTCGTGATTTGCCAAAGAATAATTTTGCGGTGAGTGCTGACGGAAATTTCGATGTGACTTACGAAGTTTACCCAGACTCGGAGAAGGTGGTTAGTGAATTGAAGAAATTAGCGAAAGACGCAATTAAAGATGATAAGTTTGTTTGGTTAGCGACGGATGAGGACCGCGAGGGAGAAGCAATTTCTTGGCATTTGTTGGAAGCAATGAAGATTGATGAAAGCAAAACAAAGCGTATTGTATTTTCCGAGATTACGAAGAAAGCAATCTTAGCGGCAATGGAAAAGCCAAGAACCATAGACATGGACTTGGTAAATGCTCAACAGGCAAGAAGAATTTTAGATAGAATAGTGGGTTTTGAACTTTCGCCAGTTTTGTGGAGAAAGGTTGGACCTTCTTTGAGCGCTGGTCGCGTGCAAAGTGTTGCCGTTAGATTAATTGTGGAAAGAGAGCGTGAGGTAGAAGCTTTCAATGCATCTGCCTATTTCGGAATCCGTGCCATGTTCGATTTGACTGATGCAGTATTAAAAGCAGATTTAAATGGAAAAATTTCTGACGGAACAGCTGCTCAAGCATTTTTAGAAGATTGTAAAAATGCAGAGTTTGCGATTTCCTCATTGGAAACGAAGCCAGGAACAAGAACGCCGGCGGCGCCATTTACAACTTCAACCCTTCAGCAAGAAGCAGGTAGAAAGTTGGGTATGTCTGTGAAGGCAACCATGACTGTTGCACAGAAATTATATGAGAGCGGAAAGATAACCTATATGAGAACTGACAGCATGAACTTGTCAGATTTCGCAAGGGATGCAGCGAATAAGGAGATTATTTCTAGTTTCGGTGAAGAGTATGCTTTTCCGAGAGTTTATAAATCAAAGAAAGGTGCACAAGAAGCACACGAAGCTATTCGTCCAACCGACATGGCGGTAAAATCCATAGACGGTGACACGAATGAGAAAAGGCTTTACGACTTAATTTGGAAGAGAACATTGGCAAGTCAGATGGCCGATGCGAAATTGGAAAACACTACTGCACATGTGAACATTTCAACCCGAACCGAAACACTAGTTGCGAAGGGTCAAGTTGTGAAATTCCACGGTTTCCTGAAGGTGTATGCTGAAGGTACAGACGACGAAGAGTCTGACGAAAGTGGCGTTCTTCCTCCATTGCATGAGGGGCAGATTCTCGATTTGAGAAACATGGTGGCGCAAGAAAAATTCACACAGAAACCTGCACGCTATAGCGAGGCAAGTTTGGTGAAGAAAATGGAAGAGTTAGGTATTGGAAGACCTTCGACCTATGCATCTACAATCAGTACAATTCAGGCTCGAACCTATGTTGTGAAACAAGATTTAGAAGGTAAACCTCGATCATACGCAGTCTACACGTTAGCGAATAAAAACATTACGTCAGAGACCAAAACAGAGAATACTGGAGCTGAAAGAGCGAAGTTGTTCCCAACAGATATTGGGCGAGTGGTAAATGATTTCTTGGTGGAAAATTTCAAGTCGATTCTTGACTATGCCTTTACAGCAAATGTCGAAGAAGAGTTCGATATCATTGCTGAGGGTAATTTAGATTGGAAGAAAATGCTTCGTACATTCTACAATCCGTTCCATGAGAACGTAAATAAGACAATGAACGAAGCCGCTCGTGCTTCCGGCGAGCGTTTTTTAGGCGACGACCCAGCTACAGGAAAACCAATCATTGCGCGTATTGGAAGATTCGGTCCAATGATTCAATTGGGAACTGCTGAGGAAGAAGAGAAGAAATTCGCATCGCTTCGTCCAAACCAAAGTATCAACACTATAACCTTGGAAGAAGCATTGGATTTATTCAAAATGCCACGTAACCTGGGTGAATGGAACGGAGAAAAAATTGTTGTGGGAATTGGTCGTTTCGGTCCGTATGTGAAATATAAATCTACCTACGCTTCACTTCGTGTGAAGGAAGGCGATGATCCATTCACTATTGATTTGGAAAGAGCAGTCAAACTCGTTGAAGATAAAATCAATGGCGTGAATGCAAACCTTCTTAAAACGTTCACTGAAGACGAGAATGTTCAAATCATTAATGGACGCTTCGGGGCATATTTGAAATCAGGAAACTTGAATTTCAAACTTCCAAAAGGCGCCAAGGCTGAAGATATTTCTTGGGCTAACGCGCAGCAGATTATGGAGGAACAGATGGAGCAAGCAACGAAAAAGGCTGCTTCCAGAAAGCCTGCGCCGAAAAAAGCACCAGCGAAAAAGGCTCCTGCGAAAAAAGCGGCAGCTAAGAAAGCACCTGCCAAGAAAGCCGCTGCAAAAAAATCACCGAAGAAGTAAAATGTGAATCATCACATTCCTTTGTTGAAATGATTTTTTAGTGAAGGGAAAATGATTGACTCATCCATGTAGTTTCGTACTCATGGATTTGTCAGTATTTCTCTCACCGAGTATTTTTCACGATAGCTCGAATCGCTTCTTTGCGAACAACACCCTAGGTGCTCAAACGCGTTTTTATTTCGATGATGAAAACGATTTGAATGAGAGGCAAATAGCAATTGTTGGTGTCTGTGAAGATCGAAATTCTGAGGACAATTCGGGGGCGGCCAATGCCCCGGATGATGTTCGAAGAGAGCTCTATAAATTGTTGTCTTGTGACGATTATTCAAAAATTGTTGATTTAGGAAATATTCTTCCTGGTGAGACGCCTGAGGACACTTATTACGCTTTGTCTGAAGTCTGCACGGCTTGTATGAAATTGAATATTGTGCCAATTGTCATAGGTGGAACACAAGACCTGACTTACGCCACTTACAAGGCTTATGAGGCCATGGAACAAACAGTAAATTTGGTTACCATCGATTCAAAATTAGATTTTGGATCTAGTCCAGATGACTCGAGCGCTGATGGGTATTTGAATCGAATAATTCTGCATCGCCCGAATTACTTATTTAATTTTTCTAATCTCGGGCATCAGCGATATTTAACCGACAAAGCACTTCTTGATTTGACGGCCAAGATGTATTTCGATGCGGTAAGGTTAGGTGAAATTCAGCAGGATATTGCCATTGCAGAGCCAGTAATACGCAATGCTGATTTACTCAGTTTTGATTTGAGTTCAATCCGATATTCTGAATTTATATCGACGAAAAAGAGTGGTCCCAACGGTTTTTTCGGACATGAGGCCGCCCAATTGTGCAAGTATGCTGGAATGAGCGAAAAATTGACATGTATTGGTTTTTATGAATTCAACCCTTCTTTAGATGACAGCGGTCAGTCAGCTAAGCTTATGGCTCAATTGATTTGGTGTTTCATTGACGGTTACCATGCACGAAGAGGCGATTATCCAGTTGCATCACTTTCAGAATACGAAAAGTTTATTGTGTTGCTAACCGATTCAGGAGATGAGTTGGTGTTCTATAAAAGTCCTCTTACTAATCGTTGGTGGTTGGAAGTAGCTTATCCGGCCGGGGCAGGCGAGAAGCAAGAGAGGAATCACGTGGTGCCATGCACATATTCGGATTATATTATGGCTTCACAGCAAGAGATGCCAGATCGATGGTGGAGAACTTTCCAAAAGCTCGTCTAGCAATCATTTAGGCTTCCAAGAATAAGCGGCTCTCTTTTTTGCCGCTATCGTGTTGAAAATCATAGGTTCTTAGTGGTTTATCTTTTAGTGAACATTGAATTTCGGTTGTTTTTTTTGTTTTTTTAAATAGATTTTCTATTTTAGCAAACTCTGTTACATCCCACATTGGGGTTTTTCAGTGTTAAACGAAAGAAACAAACGATGAAAAAACTGTATTTTCTTCTCCTAGCGTTTTCTCTTACAAGTGCTGTAAATGCTCAGCAAGATCCGCAATTTTCAATGTGGATGTTTGATAAGATTTCTTTCAATCCAGCTGCGGCGGGAATTGATAACATGCATCAAATCCAAGCATTTCATCGTGACCAGTGGGATGGTTTTGACCGTGACCCTAAAACATATTTATTCAATTACAACGGATACGTTAAGGCTGCCGGAAGAACAGTCGGTCTAGGTTTGTCCGCTATGACTGAAGTTTTAGGTCAGGAGCAAAACAAATTTTTAAGACTATCAGGATCCTACCATTTACCAATTGGAAACAATATCCTTTCTGCAGGATTTCAAGTTGGAATGGTTTCAAAGACATTAGGTACGAACTGGGTTGCAATTGATCCTACAGATCCAAATATTCCAACAACTGGTCTTTCTCAGGGTGGTTTTGACGCGAATGTTGGTGTAATGTTTTATCAAAAAGATAAGTTTTACGCAGGGATAAGTGCTACGCATTTACCAGCAACGGATTTAGCTAATTTAGGTTTTGCAACTGCACGTCATTTTTACCTCATGGGAGGATACAACTATGATTTGAATAATGGTTTGGTTGTTCGTTCAAATTTGCTAGTGAAGTCTGATATGAATGCTTCTCCTGCAATTGACGTAAATGCGAATGTTTTGTGGAACAACTTATTGTGGGGAGGTTTGGCATTCCGTCCGGGAGATGCAATTGCTCCAATGGCAGGTATGCAAATGGCTTTGGCTACCCAGCAACAAGGTCGTTACACATACACACACGGAATTAAAATGGGATACTCATATGATGTTACGCTTAGTACAATTAAAGACTATAGTGCGGGATCACACGAGTTCTTTGTAACATATGAATTTAATCTAGGAAAAACTCCAATTCGCAGAATTTCAGGTGATCCTCGATTGTTGTAACAATAAAATGAAACCCAACGCAGTTATATATACGTTAGACTTAACCCAACATAGTTTAACTCATTAATTTAGGAAGTCATGAAAAAATCAATTTTGTTTTTCGCATTAGTGTCTTCGTTGCTTGTAGGATGTTATCCTGGACCAGCTGGAGAACTAGTAGGTGTTTACCCTCGCGAGGAATGGGTTCAAGTGAATCCTTACGGAATGAATTACATTCACTTCGGTTCCTTTACTATGGGAAATAACGACCGCGATCTAGCAGGAGGTATGACTGTAAAGGCTAAGACCGTTACAGTTTCAGCCTTTTACATGGATCAGCATGAAATCTCAAACAATGAATATCGTCAGTTCGTATACTGGGTTCGTGATTCTCTTATGAGAGATCAGTTAGCTCAAAACGAAATTGAAGGTTTTGGAATCTCTGAACGTGAAGATGGTCGCGAAATGGATCGTTTCATCAACAAAGGTTACAAATTAGATTGGGAGACCGAAATTGATATGGAGAACGATGAGATTTTCGATATCGTTTATGATGAATTCTATCTTCAAGGAGCTGATAAATACTATGATCGTAAAGAAATCGATTCTCGCAAGTTGAAATACCGTTACTGGTGGATCGACTTCGAAGGAGCAGCTAAGAAAAAAGGAAACCGTGACGAAGAAACGGGAGAGAAAAACTCTTTGGATCAATTGCACTCTATTAAAATCAACTCAGACAGAACGAAGTTCGTAATCGAAGAGCAGATCAACGTTTATCCTGACACTTTGGTTTGGGCGCATGATTTCACTTATTCAAACAACACACACTTAACTGAAACTTATTTCTGGCATCCAGCCTATGATGATTATCCTGTTGTAGGAGTTACTTGGGGTCAGTGTCAAGCGTTTTGCGCTTGGAGAACTCAAATCCTTAACGAGTGGAAGCAGCAAAACGGAGAAACATTTGTTCAACGTTTCCGCCTTCCTTCAGAAGCTGAGTGGGAATATGCTTCACGTGGTGGTCTTTCAAATGAAGAGTACCCATGGGGAGGTCCATACACGCGCAATTACTTAGGTTGTCCATTGGCTAACTTTAAGCCTATGCGTGGTGACTATCCAGACGATAACGGTGTTCATACTGTTCCAATTGGATCTTATTCTCCAAACGGATGGGGACTATACAACATGGCTGGAAACGTAGCTGAGTGGTGTAACACTGCTTATGATGAAGCTGCATACGAGATCATGCATGATTTAAACCCTGAATACGATTATCGTGCAAAAGAAGACGATGCTACAACTCAAAAGCGTAAAGTAATTCGTGGTGGATCTTGGAAAGATATTTCTTACTTCATTCAATGCGGAAGTCGTTCATACGAATTCCAAGATACTGCTAAATCGTACATCGGATTCCGTTGTGTAATGACCTACTTAGGTCGCGGAAAGAGTGGTCCTTCTGAAGATTGGAACAGCCCATCAGGAAGCGAATAATTCATAGAAACCAATTAAACCTCATAAATAACTTAAATTTTTAAATCAATGAAACCTGGAAGTAAAGCTTGGAAGAATTTTATGGCAAAACTGTACGGAATCGGGGCAGCTGTCGTAATTATTGGAGCGATGTTTAAAATTCAGCACTGGCCATTCGCGTCTTTGCTACTTGTTGTGGGATTGAGTACTGAAGCTGTTATCTTCTTTTTCTCGGCATTTGAACCTTTACATGAAGAACCAGATTGGTCTTTAGTTTATCCTGAATTAGCTACTCCAGAAGATGGAGAACACGGTCATGGTTCCTCTAAGAAGCCTGCTGTGAACAAAGGTGTTTCTCAGCAATTGGATGCTCTTTTAAGTGAGGCGAAAATTGACGGTGATTTGATTTCAAGTCTTGGTGATGGAATGAGAACTTTCAGCACTAACGCTCGTCAAATGGCAGATTCAACTGATGCTGCTATGGCAAGTTCAAACTATGCGAGTTCATTGCAAGATGCTTCTGTGAAAGTAGCAAAGCTTGCTTCAACTTATGAGGCTGCTTCAGAGCAATTAACAGGACTTGCTGCTCATTCAGAGCAAGGAGCTAACGCTGGTGAGCACCTTCAAAAGATGTCGCAAAATCTTGCTGCATTAAACGGTATGTACGAATTGCAATTATCAGAATTAGAGAAGACACGTGTTATGTTCGGCGATATGGGTGCTTTGGTTAAAAACCTTGCAGACTCTGTTGAAGATACTAAGTTGTACAAAGAAAATATTTCTGAGCTTGCGCATAACTTGAAATCGTTGAACACGATCTATGCGAACATGTTGAATGCAATGGGCTCTGGCCGTCAAGCATAAGTTCCAAATTAAAATTGTTGTAATAATAAACAGGAGGAACTAAAATGGCAGGTGGAAAAGAAACCCCACGGCAGAAGATGATCGGGATGATGTATCTCGTTCTTACCGCACTTCTTGCCATGAATATATCGAAGGACGTTTTGAACGCCTTCATTCAAATCAATCGCGGATTGGTTAAAAACAGCGCTAACTCGGAAGAGCGTGCTGACGCAACTCTAGGATTGTTAGACAACTGGAGCGACAAAGAAAAGGCTCGTCCTTTCCAAGATAAAGCTCATGAAATGGTTGACAAGGCAGATGCTTTAGTTAAGTACATCATTGAAATGAAAGCTCACGTTTTGGCTGCTTCTGCAAAGGGGACTCCTGACGGTTCTGGGTTTGAAGAGTTTATTGAAAATGGACATTTGATCGACATCGGTGATGCGAAAAGAGTATCGAAGCCAGATGAAAATCAGAATACCACCGGTATGTTAATCGGCGATGAGCCTGCTTCTCCTAAGAGCGGCCCTTGGTCAGCTTTGGAATTACGTGAAAAATTAACAGCGTTCTCTAACGAGTGTCAAAACCTTGCGGTTACTGACTTGAAAGGAAATGTTCACACATTAGCAGACAGAGCGCCTGAGGCGAAATCTTTGATCGCAAACACATTCGCTTTTGAAGATGTGCCTAACCACGAAGAAGGTGAACCGGCTGAGAAGTGGGAAACCGCTCTTTTCTACCACACCCCTCTAGCAGCGGTAATTGCTCACTTAAGTAAAATTGAGTCAGACGTTATCTTGGTTAAAAACACCGTGTTAAACTTCTTGGCTTCATCAATCAACGCATCTGACTTGAAATTCTCAGACGTAACTGTAGCTGTTGTTCCAAAGCAAAGTTACATTTTGAAAGGTGACTCTTTTGTTGCAGAAATTTATTTGGCTGCATACAACAAGGCTAGCAAAACAAAAGTTTACATGGGTGGTGAAGTAGGAGATGGTGCAAAACCAGAAGTATTTGATTATTCAGGAAAAGAAGCGATTATGTCTGGTTCAGACGGAAAGTGTAAGTTCAAGATTAATGAAAGCGCTTTAGGTTCTCACTCTCACAAAGGGGTAATTGTTTATCAAGATGCCGATGGCTCTGATAAAGCAATTCCATTCATCATTCCTCCATTCACTGTAGGTGAGGCAGCTTTGGTAGTTTCTCCAACAGCAATGATGGTGTTCTATGAGCGTGTAGAGAATCCAGTTGAAATTTCGGTGCCAGGAGTTGACCCAAGTCAACTTAACGTTAGCATGAGCGGTGGTTCTATCTCACCTAAGGGCGGTGGAAACTACGTTGTTATGCCAACAAACGGTTCGAAAGATGCAACCATCAATGTTTCAGCTACTATTAACGGTAAGTCTGTAAGTATGCCTGGTAAGCAATTCAAGATTAAAAAATTACCAGATCCAACTCCTTCATTCCAAGGAAAGAATCACATGACTACGACCATTTCTCGTGGAGATGCAACAGCAGCTTCAGCGGTATTTGCAAGTATGGGTGCTGACTTCGTATTCCAAGGGATTCCAGTTTCGATCAACGGATTCACAATGACTGTTGCTAGCGCAGGTAAGATTACTCCTGAAATGCGCGCAACTGGTGGTTCATTGACATCAGAAATGAAAACAGCGTTGTCTAAGGTGAAAACCGGAGACAAGATTTATGTAGAAAGAATTGAAGCTTCTGTTGCTGGTGAAAGACGTCCTCTTCCATCAATCAGCTTGAAAGTTCAATAATAACATTTAAAACGTAAGGCTATGAAAAAGCTAATTCCAGTTCTAATTGTTGCAGCATTCATGATTGTTGCTAACAGTGCATACGCACAACCTCGCAGAAATGTGTTGGATGGAGCTTATGTGCAAGAAAACAATCCGCAGCGCAGAGTTAAGGAATGGCCTTATTTGCGTGAAGCTGATGTGCTTTGGAAGAAGCGCGTTTGGGAAGAAATCGATCTTCGCCAGAAGA
Organism: Bacteroidota bacterium; assembly: GCA_039805165.1. Classification (GTDB taxonomy): domain Bacteria; phylum Bacteroidota; class Bacteroidia; order Flavobacteriales_D; family Sanyastnellaceae; genus CAIZGX01. Next base: position 56,158 of record JBDLUS010000191.1, read on the forward strand.
TGAACTACCCTTTGCTTTACCCTTTGAAAGATTTAAAGGGTCGCAAGAGCTTGTGGCAAGTAATCATCAAGGGTGTTGAAGATGGAAATCTAACGGCTTACAGCACAGGTCCTGATGGGGCAGACGATGAGTTTACTTACAAATTAGAACCAGAGCAAGTAAAGGCGTTATTGAATATTCCGATTACAGTAAAGAACTACATCAACGCAGATGAGTACGTATTGAAAGATACAATGATTACTCGTGAAGCGGAAGATATTGTTGGATACCGTTTGAAGGAAGATTGGATTTTCGATAAGCAACGTTCTCAGCGTTATGTGAGAATTATTGGTATTGCTCCAATGGTTCTACCAAGAAATGCTGAAGGACAATTGCGTGATCCAGACAACCCAGTAGCTGTTCCATTATTTTGGTTATACTACCGCGAGTGTCGTTATGTGTTCGCGAATTGGGATAGCTTCAATACTGTGAACGATGCGTTTCGTGGTAGCTACGATGATCTTTTCGAAATGAGAAGATTCTCTGCCCACGTGATTAAAGAGGAGAATGTTTACGATCGTGAAATTCAACAATACGCTCAAGGACTTGATGCATTGTTAGAGAGTGAACGTGTGAAGAAGGAAATCTTCGAATACGAGCACGATTTGTGGAACTATTAATTGATATGTTTTGAATCTGAACCCCTCGGTTTATCCGAGGGGTTTGTTTTTTTTAGGAAGGAATGATAACAGTAGGGAATTTAAGTGTGCATTTTGGCTCGAGAGAGCTTTTTTCGAAGATTGGATATTTCATAGGTCCGCGCGAAAGAATTGGGTTAGTGGGTAAGAACGGAGCAGGAAAATCTACCATGCTTAAAATTTTGGCAGGAATTCAGAAGCCAACAGAAGGAACAATTTCATTGGCCCGAGGAACTACTGTCGGATATCTTCCACAAGAAATGGTGCACTCAGAAGACGCTTCCGTATATGAGGAAGCACAAGGTGCTTTCCGTGAATTACAAGTCATGAAGGCTCGTATGGAAGAGCTTGGTGACCTAATAGCGAATCATTCCGATTACACTTCGGACGATTATGCAAATCTCATCGACGAAATAGAAGCCGTTTCACATCGGTTGTCTTTGCTTGATGTCGGAAGTACTGACGAGAAAATAGAAAGAGTTTTAAAGGGGTTGGGATTCAGTTCTAAAGATTTGAAGCGCCCTATGCGCGAGTTCAGCGGTGGTTGGAAGATGCGCGTAGAGTTAGGGAAGTTACTTCTTGAGAATCCGGATTTACTTCTTCTCGATGAACCTACGAATCACTTGGACATCGAAAGTATTGAATGGCTTGAGGAGTTCTTGGTTGAATACCCAGGTGCGATAGTCTTGATTTCTCACGATAGAACTTTCCTCGATAATGTGACCAAGCGTACCATTGAGATTTCTAAATCGAAGTTGTACGATTACAAGTTTTCTTATTCGAAGTACATTGTTCAACGCGAATCAGAGGTAGAGCGTCAAGAAAACGCCGCAAAGAACCAACAGAAATATATTGAGGATACCAAGAAGTTAATTGATAAGTTCCGTGCGAAAAAGGACAAGGCCGCATTTGCACAAACCTTGATTCGAAAGCTTGATAAACTGGACAAAATTGAGGTTGATGATATTGACGGAACCAAGGTGAGAATTGCTTTTCCGCCTTCTCCGCACGCGGGCAAGGTTATATTAGAAGGATTCGATGTTGGGAAATCATATGGCGATTTGCATCTATTCTCAAAAGTGAATTTCCAAATCGCTCGCGGTGAAAAAGTAGCATTAATCGGGAAGAATGGAGTTGGTAAAAGTTCCATGCTTCGAATGATCATGAATCAAGAGCCTTATGACGGTGAATTGAAGATTGGTTACAGTGTTGAAGTGGGGTATTACGCCCAAAATCAAAGTGATATTTTAGATGGCGAAAAGACTGTCTTTCAAACGATAGATGACGAAGCTGTTGGAGAAATTCGCAAAAGTGTTCGTGGATTGTTGGGAGCATTCTTGTTCAGTGGCGATGATATAGATAAGAAGGTGAAAGTTTTGTCAGGAGGAGAGAAGGCCCGTTTGGCATTTTGTAAATTGCTCCTTCAACCCTACAATTTTTTGGTGCTCGATGAACCTACGAATCACTTGGATTTGGCTTCTAAAGAAGTTTTAAAGAATGCCATAGCTAAGTATGATGGAACAGTATTACTCGTTTCACACGACAGGGATTTCTTGGATGGATTAACTCAGAAAGTTTTTGAAATACAGGCCGACAGAATGGTCGTATTTCCTGGCGATGTTAAAGAATTCTTGCGAGATAAAAAGGCGACGAGTATCGCACTTTACGAAAACGAAAAGGTGGTGAAGCAGCAAGAAAAAGCACAGAAGATAGAACCGGTTTTGGAAGCAAAACCAGCTGTGAAAATTGATAAGACCAAAGAGAAGGAGATTAAAAAAGTTGAAGGCGATATCGAGAGGAAAGAGACTCAAATGGCTGAATTGGAGACTGAGATGGCAAGTATGGATTACAGTAATCTCGAACTTGTGAATGCACAGAATACCAAATACGAGCAACTGAAAAAGGAGCTCGAAGGACTTATGGAAAAATGGGAAAATCTTGCCGCGGAATAATTACTTTCCGTGACAAGATTTGTATTTCTTACCTGAACCGCATGGGCACGGTTCGTTACGATTGATTTTAGGATCTGCTACAGCAGGAGCAATGCGTTGCTGGGAAACCATCTCACCGGCTTCTTGTGCTTGACTTGCGTGTTGATTCAGGTTTCCAGAGTCTGCTTTCGTAGTCTGAGTTCGCACAACTTCACGCTGAGGAGCCTGATTTACTTGGGTTCCAGATGGAAGTTGGCAAGTCAGTAAGAAGTTTGCAATTTCAGCATTGGTCTTCGTAATCATGGTACGGAACAAATCGAAACTTTCTTTTTTATAGATCAATAGAGGATCTTTTTGCTCGTGTGCAGCGAATTGCACATTGCTTCTCAAATCATCCATTGCACGCAAATGCTCTTTCCAGTTTTGGTCAATAATGGCAAGCGTAATTCCTTTTTCAAGGGCGCTGATCATTTCTTTTCCTCCTGAAGAATGCGCTTTCTCAAGGTTTACAGCAACTTGAATTCCTTTTAGACCATTGTTGAATGGAATAGCAATGTTCTGATAACCTTGTGTATTGGTGCGGTATACATTTTCAATTACAGGGAAGGCTTCTTCTGCCAAACTGTCGATACGAGAAGTGTATGCCGTAAGGACTGCTTCATATGTTGAGTGAATGACATTCATTTCATTGTCAGAAATGAATTGGTCTTGACTTACAGGAGCTTCAATTCCGAAATAACGAAGCAATTCAATTTTATATGCATCATAATTTTTTGCGCTGTGCGCATATGATACAGCAGCCTGAGCCAAATCGTACAACATGTTGTCGATATCAAGTTTCAAGCGTTCTCCGAAAAGCGCATGCCTTCTGCGTTTGTAGATTACTTCACGCTGTGCATTCATTACGTCATCGAATTCCAACAAACGTTTACGAATACCGAAGTTGTTCTCTTCTACTTTTTTCTGAGCTCTTTCAATTGAACTCGTAATCATTGAATGTTGAATAACTTCTCCTTCCTTCAGACCAAGTCTATCCATCATTTTCGCAATGCGATCACTTCCGAATAAACGCATCAAATCATCTTCTAATGAAACGTAGAAAGATGAAGACCCGGGATCGCCTTGACGTCCAGAACGTCCGCGTAACTGACGGTCAACTCGACGAGAATCGTGACGCTCGGTACCAATGATGGCCAAACCACCTGAATCTTTAACACCTTCACCAAGCTTAATGTCGGTACCACGACCGGCCATATTTGTAGCAATGGTAACAGTACCGGCCTTACCCGCTAACGATACAATTTCTGCTTCTTTTTGGTGGAGTTTCGCGTTCAGAACTTGATGATCAATGCCTCGTTGACGAAGCATTCTGCTTAATACTTCTGAAACTTCAACGGTTGTTGTACCAACGAGTACAGGTCTTCCAGCTTCACGTAATTCAGCTATTTCCTCAATAACCGCGTTGTATTTTTCTCTCTTCGTTTTATAGATTTTATCGTCTTGGTCTTTTCTGGAAATAGGACGATGAGTAGGAATAATCATAACATCTAACTTGTAGATGTCCCATAATTCACCCGCTTCTGTTTCTGCTGTACCGGTCATACCCGCAAGTTTGTGGTACATGCGGAAGTAGTTCTGCAAAGTAATCGTAGCATAGGTTTGCGTTGCCGCTTCCACCTTTACATTCTCTTTCGCTTCAATCGCTTGGTGAAGTCCGTCAGAGAATCTGCGACCTTCCATCATACGTCCGGTTTGCTCGTCAACAATTTTCACCTTGTTGTCCATCACCACGTATTCCTTGTCTCTTTCAAAAAGAGCATAGGCACGAAGGAGTTGGTTAATTGTATGAATACGTTCACTCTTCACGCTGTAATCGCGCTGAAGTTCTTCCAAAGCACTTACACGCTCGGTGTCGCTTTTTGAAGATTTTTCAATCGTTGCAATTTCAGTTCCGATATCTGGAAGGACGAAGAAACGCTCGTCTTCCATGTTTTTCGACATCAATTGAATACCCTTGTCGGTTAATTCAATCTGATTGTTTTTTTCATCAATAACGAAGAACAATTCAGCATCTGCTTTAGGCATTTCACGCTGATTGTCTTGAAGGTATTGCCCTTCCGTTTTTAAAAGAACGGCTTTGATTCCTTCCTCACTTAAAAATTTAATAAGTGCTTTGTTGCGAGGCAATCCGCGGTAAGCGCGAAGGAGTGCAAGTCCACCCTCTTGAAGTTCTTCTTTGTTTGGATTGCCTGATTCTGGTTGAAGTTTTTTCTTAGCATCCGTTAAGAAATCCGTAACAGCCGCCTTTTGAGCGTTCATTAGAATTTGAATCTTTGGCTTTAATGCATCGAATTCTTGCTGATCGCCTTTTGAAGTTGGACCTGATATGATAAGCGGTGTTCTCGCTTCATCAATTAAAACAGAATCGACCTCGTCAATAATAGCAAAGTGATGTTTACGTTGAACCAAATGAGAGGCTTCAACAGCCATATTGTCACGCAAATAGTCGAATCCAAACTCGTTGTTTGTTCCGAAGGTAATGTGAGCACGGTAGGCATTTCTTCTAGCATCAGAGTTAGGCTGATGCTTGTCAACGCAATCTACGCTTAAGCCATGAAATTCATACAAAGGGCCCATCCACTCAGAGTCACGACGAGCCAAATAGTCGTTCACAGTTACTACGTGAACCCCTTTGTTTGCAAGGGCATTTAAGAAAACTGGAAGTGTTGCCACTAATGTTTTTCCTTCACCGGTAGCCATTTCCGCGACTTTACCCGTGTGAAGTGCTATACCGCCGATTAATTGAACGTCGTAATGCACCATGTCCCAGGTGAATCTGTTTCCGGCAGCAGACCAATTGTTTTTCCAAATGGCTTTGTCGCCTTCAATGCGCACATAGTCTTTTGAAGTCTGTGTAGCGAATTCCTTATCGCTGGCATTGGCTGAAACCGTTATCTCTTCATTGTTTTTGAAGATCTCTGCCGTTCGCTTGATGACCGCAAATGCTTCAGGAAGAATTTCCAAAAGCACTTTTTCAATTTCTTCGTTAATTACCTTTCTAACCTTATCAACTTCACTATAAATACCTTCTTTTTCCTCTAAGGCATCCAATGGAAGGTCGTCCGCTTTGGCGTTTAACGCATCAACTTCATCCTCTAAATGTTGAACATGCTTTTGAATGCGAGCCTGCATATCAAGTGACATTCGACGAACGTCGTCAGCACTAGCATTTGAAATTGATTCGTAGGCAGATTTGGTGGCTTTAAGAAGCGGTTGAATGGCTTCAAGATCCTTCTCTTTTTTATCTCCGATTATTTTCTTCAGAATGGTATTCAGCGCTCCAAGCATAGGTTCATCAATTAATGGTTACAAATGTAACGCCTTCTTTCCTTTTTTGAGAGTATAAAAAGCAGTCATTCGGCCTTATGTCTTAAATAAAAGTGATGCCATAAAATATACCTGAAAATCTGTCACAAAAACAAGAAAAAAAAATTTAAAAGTGCAAATCGCTACGTAGATAAGGGCTTCAGAGAAATAAGAATTTAATTGTTAAAAACTAGGCCTTCTTGTTAACTGTTTTAAGTTGCAATTTCACACTTGATAACGAATCTTTGAATTCTCGAATTTCGGGTTTCGTTTTCACTTAAACGAAATAGAAATTAGATTACCAAAACAACTCAAACAACACACTGATGCAGCACCAAGAACCACTTTTGAAGGAGAATCCAGACAGATTTGTACTTTTTCCTATTGTCCATCAGGACATCTGGCAGATGTACAAAACCTCAGAAGCGAGTTTTTGGACAGCTGAAGAAATTGATTTGAGTGTTGACTTGGTCGATTGGAATACCAAGTTGAACAACGACGAGCGTCATTTTATTAAGCATGTTTTGGCTTTCTTCGCGGCTAGCGATGGAATCGTTAATGAAAATTTAGCAGAGAACTTCGTTCGTGAAGTTCAATACACTGAAGCTAAATTTTTCTATGGCTTTCAAATTATGATGGAGAACATTCACAGTGAAACTTATTCATTGTTGATTGACACTTACATCAAGGATACTGCAGATAAGAATTATTTATTCAAAGCAATCGACACATTGGATTGCGTGAAGAAGAAAGCAGAGTGGGCATTGCGTTGGATTAAAGGTGGAACATTCACCGAGCGCCTTGTAGCTTTTGCTGCGGTTGAAGGTATTTTCTTCTCGGGAAGTTTCTGCAGTATTTTCTGGTTGAAGAAGCGTGGACTTATGCCAGGTCTAACATTCAGTAATGAGTTGATTAGTCGTGACGAAGGAATGCATTGTGATTTTGCTTGTTTGTTGTACAACAACCACATTCAAAACAAACTTCCGAAAGAACGTGTTCGCGAAATTATTGAGCAAGCTGTTGCCATTGAGCGTGAGTTCATCACCGATGCGCTTCCTGTTCGATTGATTGGAATGAACAGCGATTTAATGAGTCAGTACATTGAGTTTGTTGCCGATCGTTTGCTAAACGAGTTGGGTAACGAAAAGATTTATAACAGCACGAATCCATTCGACTTCATGGATTTAATAAGTGTGGAAGGTAAAACGAACTTCTTCGAGAAACGCGTTGCGGAGTATCAAAAGGCTGGAGTAAAAGACGGTCCTTCAGAAGATTCAAGAGCCATTTCATTCTCTGAGGATTTCTAAGAAAATTAAGCATTAACGAAAATATAGTACGCACATGTTTGTAGTAAAAAGAGACGGTAGAAAAGAGACAGTTAAATTCGATAAGATCACTGCTCGTATTTCGAAATTATGTTACGGATTGAACCCAATCGTAGATCCATTGAAAATTGCCATGAAGGTAATTGAAGGGGTTTTCGATGGCGTAACAACGAGCCAATTAGATACGCTTGCTGCTGAAATTGCTGCAACGAATACAACGACACATCCAGACTACGCCCTTCTTGCATCGCGTATTGCTATTGGAAACTTACATAAGAACACAACGAAATCGTTTTCACAAACGATTACTGATTTGTACAGTTATGTAGATCCGAAAACCGGTAAAAGTGCTGGTTTGATTGCTGAAGATGTTTATCAAGTTGTGATGGAAAATGCTCCCTTATTGGATAGCACCATCATTTACGACCGCGATTTTCAATTCGATTATTTCGGATTTAAGACATTAGAAAAATCATATTTGTTGAAGATGCACGGCAAGGTTGTGGAGCGTCCACAGCACTTGTTCATGCGCGTTGCGGTTGGAATTCACAAGACAGATTTAGATGAAATTGTGAAGACTTACAACATGATTAGCGAAGGTTGGTTCACGCATGCAACGCCAACACTTTTCAACGCAGGAACACCGAAGCCTCAAATGAGTTCTTGCTTCCTTATTCAAATGAAAGATGACAGTATCCCAGGTATTTATGATACTTTGAAGCAAACTGCTTTAATTTCTCAAAGTGCAGGCGGTATTGGTTTGAGCATTCACAATGTGCGTGCAAAAGGTTCTTACATCCGCGGAACAAACGGAACAAGTAACGGTATTGTGCCAATGCTTCGTGTATTCAACGATACTGCTCGTTATGTGGATCAGGGAGGTGGAAAGCGTAAAGGTTCTTTCGCTATTTATCTTGAACCATGGCATGCGGATGTTTATGACTTTTTGGATTTAAGAAAAAACCACGGTAAAGAAGAAGTTCGTGCGCGTGATTTGTTCTACGCACTTTGGATTCCAGATTTGTTCATGCAACGTGTGAAAGACAATGGAACGTGGACATTGATGTGTCCAAACGAATGTCCAGGACTTTCAGATTGTTGGGGAGAAGAGTTTGAGAAATTGTATACCAAATACGAGGCTGAAGGAAAGGGAAGAGAGACCATTAAAGCACAAGAGCTTTGGTATAAAATTATCGAATCTCAAATTGAAACAGGTAACCCTTACATGTTATACAAAGATGCTGCGAATCGCAAGAGTAACCAGCAGAACTTGGGAACCATTAAGAGTTCTAACTTGTGTACAGAGATCATCGAATACACTGCACCAGACGAAATTGCAGTTTGTAATTTAGGTTCAATTGCGTTGCCGAAATTCGTGAAAGACGGAGCGTTTGATCACGATAAATTGTTTGAGGTGACTTACCAATTGACGGTAAACTTGAACAAAATCATTGACGGAAACTACTATCCAGTGCCTGAGACTCGCAATTCAAACATGCGTCACCGTCCAATCGGAATCGGTGTTCAAGGATTGGCAGATGCGTTTATCTTGATGCGTTTCCCATTCGATTCGGAAGAAGCGAAGAAGTTGAACCGTGAAGTTTTTGAAACGATTTACTATGCATCTTGCACAGCGTCGAAAGACTTGGCAAGAAGAGACGGTGCATATGAGACCTTCCCAGGATCTCCAGCATCAAAAGGAATTCTTCAATTCGACATGTGGAACGTTACTCCAACAGACCGTTGGGAATGGAGTGTGTTGAAAGAAGAAATTTCTAAGTATGGCATGCGCAACAGCTTGTTGTTAGCACCAATGCCAACAGCATCTACAGCACAGATCTTAGGAAACAACGAATGTTTCGAGCCGTATACTACGAACATCTATTCAAGAAGAACGTTAGCGGGTGAGTTCATTGTTGTGAATAAGCACTTATTGAAAGACCTTGTTAATCTAGGTTTGTGGAACGATGGCTTGAAGAACAAATTAATGTCAACGAGCGGATCCGTTCAAAACATCGATGAGATTCCAGATAACTTGAAAGCGTTGTACAAAACCGCTTGGGAAATTTCTCAACGTGTAGTTATTGACATGGCGGCTGATCGTGGAGCCTATATCTGTCAAAGTCAGTCATTGAACATTTTCATGGAGAATGCAAACTTCGGAAAATTGACTTCGATGCATTTCTATGCATGGGAGAAGGGATTGAAGACGGGAATGTATTACCTAAGAACGAAAGCGGCTACGGATGCGATTAAGTTTACAGTAGATAAATCTCAACTGTCACAGCCAAAGTCGGCAGTAGTTGCTGAAACTGCTCCAGTGACCGTTAATATGAACATTACTCCAGACACACTTTCTCAAAAGAACGTAGATGCGATTGCATGTTCTTTAGACAATCCAGATTCTTGCGAGTCTTGCAGCGGATAATGTCTTTCGAGAGAATATTTGAAAAGGGGCCGGTATTGGCCCTTTTTTCTTCATTTCATTTTTGATAAGTTCTCTGTGAAAATTACATTTCCTTTTGAAAATGATTGTAATTTGTAGTCGTATGAGAAATCTCCTTTTTTGTCTTGTCGCATTATTGACGACTACAACGATGTATTCGCAAACCCTTCGCGGAAAAGTTGTGGAGCAACAGAATCAAGCCACGCTGACAGGTGCGGTAGTCTTTCAAAAGGGCACCTCGAATGGAGTAACAACCGATTACGACGGTGAGTTTTCTATTAAAGTTTCGGAACTTCCTGCGACATTGGTCGTGAAGTATGTTGGGTTTGCCGATCAAGAGATATTAGTCAAGAATGCAGATTTCATTTTGGTTGAAATGAGTCCGGGAGATTTTGGCCCAACGGTAATTATTAAGGATACGCGGGTCACAGAGAAGCAAAAGCAGAATCCACTGACCGTTGAACGAATGGATTTGACGGCTATTAAAAATTCAGCTTCTGGAAATTTCTATGAGGGCTTGGGGGCTTTGAAGGGTGTAGATCTTACCACTGCGAGTCTGGGATTTCGCGTAATCAACACACGAGGATTTAACTCTACCTCACCTGTAAGAAGTTTGCAGTTGATTGATGGGGTTGACAACCAGTCTCCTGGTTTGAATTTCTCTTTAGGTAATTTTCTAGGTGCACCGGATTTAGATGTATTCGCTGTTGAAATAGTTCAAGGTGCGAGTAGTGCATTTTACGGCCCTGGCGCATTCAATGGCGTAATTAAAATGGAAACGAAAGATCCATTTTTTTATACCGGATTAACAGCACAGTTAAGAGTGGGAGAGAGGCAGTTGGTTGAGCCTTCGGTACGTTTTGCACATGCTTTTTCGAATAAAGAAGGATATAAATTCTTAGCATATAAGTTTAATGTTTTTTCATTCAAGGCATTGGATTGGGCAGCGGATAATCAATCTCCGATTTATAATGGAGGATTCTCCTCGAGCAATCCTGGCAGGTTTGATGCAGTCAATACATACGGTGATGAGTATTATCCGGCAAACAATTACTCAGAAGATCCGAATGGTAAACCGGGGTTAGGAACATTTTTCAGAACAGGTTATCGCGAGTCGGATTTGGTAGATTATAATACGAAGAATGTCAAGGCCAATGCTTCTGTGCATTTGCGTTTGAAACCAGAGCTTGAGGAGAATTCTCCAGAGCTTATTTTTGCAGGAAACGTCGGACAAGGAACAACGGTTTATCAAGGAGACAACCGATTCAGTCTTCGTGACATCTTATTTTTCCAAGGACGCGTTGAGTTGAAGAAAAAGGACAAGTATTTCATTCGTGTTTATGGAACAGGCGAGAATGCTGGGAATAGTTTTGACCCCTATTTCACGGCATTGAAATTACAAGATGCGGCACGATCCGATGAGAACTGGGCAAATGCTTATGTAAAGTATTGGCAAGATTCAATTCGAAATAGAGTATTGGATATGAACTATCCTCAATATGTTATCAATCCGAATTATCCAGCAGAACCAAATTTCTTTATTGTTCCAACAGACGCTCAGTATGCTGCCTGGTCAGCGCAAAATGCAGATAGTTTGGCATACTATCACCAATTGGTAGAGAATTGGACAAACAATGGAACTGCAGGCATACCCATGGCTGGACAGTTCGGTTTTTTCCAACCTGGATCGTCACTTTTCAACTCGAATTTCGATCGGATAATTTCTTCCAATAACAATGATGCAGATGGGGGAACACGTTTCTATGACCGTTCCTCCTTGTTTCATACTCAGGGAGAATATCAGTGGGAAGGAGCGGGATATATCGATTATCGAATAGGCGGGAACGCTCGATTGTATCGCCCGAATTCGGCGGGGACAATTTTTACAGACGATGTTGAGAAAATTTACAACTACGAGGGGGGATTGTATTTCGGAGCGACAAGAAAATTCCTAGAGAATAGACTTATCGTTAGTGGAACTCTGCGACTAGATAAGAATGTAAATTTCGACGCGTTGGTGAGCCCTGCAGCATCGGTCGTTTTTCAACCCAAGAAAAATCACTATTTAAGAGCATCATTCTCTTCAGCTCTGAGAAACCCAACGCTTACCGATCAGTATTTGAGCTTGAATGTTGGACCAGCAATTTTGAGCGGAAACTTGAATGGTGTTGATTCTTTAATAACGCTGTCTAGTTTTAATGCATATCGCAATAGTTTGAATACTGACAGTTTAGTTTATTTCAATATTGACCCTATTCGTCCGGAGCAAGTTAAAACCATGGAGTTGGGCTATCGCGCATCTTTCTTCGATCAGAAAGTGTATGTCGATTTAGGCGCGTACTACAGTGTTTACAAGCATTTCATAGGCTACAACATTGGATTAGATGCGACGTTTGATCCGATTACGAATCTTCCAGACGAACTTCAAGTTTACCGTTATTCAGCGAACTCAAAGAACACGGTAATAACCCAAGGTGTTAACCTTGGATTGAATTATTATTTCCATGAGAAACATAGTTTAGGCGGGAATTATTCGTTCAATAGTATCGTTCGCAGTGATGCGAATGACCCTATTATTCCGGCTTTCAATACACCAAAGCATAAGTATAATTTGAGCATTACTGGAAACAAGTTGTTTGAATCAAGTAACGGTAATTGTTGGGGATATAGCGTGAATTACAAGTGGATTCAAGGATATTTGTTTGAAGGTTCACCTCAATTCACGGGTTATATTAACACCTATGATATGGTAGACGTTCAGGTGAATTACAGTCTTATTTCATCTAATACATTTATAAAACTAGGTGCCTCCAACGTTTTAAATAACCAACAAGTTCAGGTATACGGCGGACCTTCTATCGGAAGAATGGCTTATCTTAGCCTCCAATATTCGTTCAATCATCAAAAACAAAATAAATAACCTATGAAAAAAATCTACTCATTGATTGCTATTGCGATGTTGAGTGTAACAGGAGCATTTGCTCAGCGTTACATGACAGAGCAATTTACCTCAGTAGATGTTCAATCGAACATCACTTATGGCGTTAACGCTACTGTATTGTATTATTCCCAATTGGGAGAAGCGATTCCAGAGGCATTGAAAATGGATGTGTATTCACCTGCTGGTGATACCGAAACTGAACGTCCGGTAATTCTTTATTTCCACACAGGAAACTTCCTTCCTTTTCCACAAAACCAAGGTGCTGGTGGAACACGCACAGATTCAACAATTGTTGAGTTGTGCACTCGTTTAGCTAAGTTGGGATATGTTGTTGCATCTTGCGATTACCGTCTAGGATGGAATCCAATTGCTGCAACACAAGAAGAGCGTGTAAACACTTTGATCAATGCGGCTTACCGTGGTGTTCAAGACTGTCGCACTGCTGTTCGTTATTTCCGTAAGACTGCAGCTGAGGATGGTAACCCATTCGGAATTGATCCTACCCGCGTTGCGGTTTGGGGACAAGGAACAGGTGGATACATCTCTTTCGCTGTTACAGGTATCGATGCATACACAGATTTACTTCTTCCTAAGTTTACGACTAGCGCAGGTATTCCAATGGTATTGGATTTCGTAAATGGAGACATCAACGGAACATCAGTAGGTGTTAATCCTTTAAACGGAGATACATTGTGTTACGCGAACCACGTTGGATATAGCTCAGATATCAATGTTGCTCTTAACATGGGTGGTGCTTGTGGAGATATTTCTTGGATCGATGCAACTGACAATCCAATGATTTCTTTCCAAGTTCCTTCAGATCCTTTTGCTCCTTACTACACAGGAACTGTAATCGTACCTGGTTTGAATTTACCAGTTGTTGAAGTTCAAGGAAGCTACGATGTTCAATTGGCATTAAGTGCTTATGGAAACAACGGAGTATTTGAATTGGCTGAAGGTTATTTACCTGGTCAAGTATTCACAGATGCTGCAAACTCAACGAACAATGGTTTCCACGGTTTGTTCCCATTAGAGCGTCCAACAGGTATGGAAGCAGATTCAGCGCCATGGGAGTGGTGGGATGCTGCAACTAACCCAAACAGTGCAAATGGTTTAGCTACAAACCCAGATATGTCGGCTGCTAAAGGATTAGCTTATTGCGATTCAATCATGGGATATTCTGTGCCACGTATCGCTTGTGCTTTGAATTTGAACACGAGTCCTTGTTACATCAGCGTTGAAGAGAACGAAGAGGTTTCTTTCAATGTATTCCCAAATCCTGCGAACGAATCATTTGCTATCCGCGCTTCAGAGCGTGTGAGTGCAGTTCGTGTATTTGATGCAATGGGTAGAATTGTTTACAATTCAAACACTACTAATCAAGAAGTTGTTTTTGTAGATTCTTCGAACTGGTCTGCTGGAATGTATACTGTAGAGATTCATACTTCGAACAATGCAATTGCTAGAAAGAAAATGATGAAGAACTAAAATCTTCTCTCATAATGAAGAAGGCCCTAGAAATAGGGCCTTTTTTATTGACTTATAATTTGAAATTAAGCGTTAGAAATATTTTGACAAAGTTCTTGATACTCTTCATGAGTGAATTTCAAACGTTCTCTTTCGAAATTCATATCGTGAATGTTGTTGATAGGAATTAGATGCATGTGTGCGTGAGGCACTTCCAACCCAATTACGCTGACACCAATTTTCTTACAGGGAATAACCGATTGAATTTTGCGAGCTACTTCTTTCGCAAAGAGATTAAGTTCTCGGAGTTCTTCCTCAGGTAGGTCGAAGATATAATCTATTTCTTTTTTAGGAACCACCAGTGCGTGCCCCTTTGCAACTGGAAGAATATCTAAAAAGGCTATGAACAGCTCGTTTTCGGCTATCTTATAACAAGGTATGTCACCATTAATTATCCGAGTGAAGAGCGTTGCCATTATCTAT
>JBDLUS010000192.1:0-6644 GCA_039805165.1 Bacteroidota bacterium
TTGCCAATTGGTTGTTTGCTGCACCGCAAATAATTCCGCAAGACAATTGTTCCAAAGTTTCTTTGTTCACAGTTGCTCCAAGCGCACATGGGCTATAGATATCCATTGGAGTCGTGTACACTTCGGATGGAAGGATGGCTTTAACGCCATACTTCTTTACCACATCGTTTACTCTGTCTTCGTAGATATCGGTAATGATAACATGGGCGTTTTCTTTGACCAAATACTCAACAAGGTATTCTCCAACATGACCAACACCTTGAACGACGATGGTCTTTCCTGCAAGCGAATCACTTCCTGTTTGTTCTTTCACACTGGCCTTCATTCCCATGTAAACACCGTAAGCAGTAACAGGACTTGGATCTCCGCCACCACCCATATAATCTGGCAAACCAACCACGTGATCAGTTTCCATCTTCACGTATTCCATGTCGCGTGTTCCGATACCCACATCTTCTGCGGTAATGTATCTTCCACCTAAACCGTCTACGAATTTTCCGAAGCTGCGCATAAGCGCTTCGTTTTTATCTTTTTTGGAATCTGCAATAATCACCGCTTTTCCTCCACCGATGTTCAAACCGGCAAGGGCGCTTTTATAGGTCATTCCACGAGAAAGACGAAGAACATCTGTCAATGCATCGCCTTCAGAGGCATACATCCACATGCGCGTTCCTCCCACTGCAGGTCCTAAAGTTGTGTTGTGAATTGCTACGATGGCTTTTAATCCGGTTGCATTGTCTTGACAAAAGACCACTTGTTCGTGGTTATGCAACGCCATTCTTTCGGTAACTGCAGACATTTCTGCAGAGCTGTTTTGTTGAGTCATAAAAAATGATTTCCTGTTGAAAGATTTACTTTCAGCCGCGAATTTAGCGCTTTACTATGAAAGTTAAGCTATTATTGAAGAATTTCGTCAATGGCAACAGCCAATCTGCGATCTCTTTCGGTAACTACATCTCCAGCGTCGTGAGTACTTAATTCAACACGTACATAATTGTAAACGTTAAACCATGCTGGATGATGACCATGTTTTTCAGCCAAGAATGCTACTCTTGTTAAGAATGTAAATGCTTCTTGGAAGTCTTTGAAACGAAATTCTCTAACGAGTTTATTGTCCAATTCGCGCCACATAGTGCTTTAATTTTCCCAAATGTACACTTTTCTTCCAACCATTCACATTTCACATTGAATAATTGACAATCATTTAAAATGAAATCTGATGATATTATTACCAAATTTGAAGCATGGTAAACGGACAATGTCTTCTTTCATTCATTCCCATGCGCGCAGAAGCTTCTGATCGCAGTGAACAAGTTAGTCAACTAATTTTTGGTGAGACCTATGAAGTTCTTGAGGAAAATGAAAAGTGGTACTTCATTGAAACAGGCTTCGATCAATACCGTGGTTGGATTGACAAAAAACAATTTTCCCCACAGGTTTTCGAAGTAGACCCAAAACGTGTGTTTGCTTTTCCAAGTGCTCTTCAAGCATTCGAAAACAAGCACATTCTTATGCCTATCGGCGCTTTTGTACCTGAAGATTTTCAGAGTCAATTGTTGACTCTCAATGAAGCGCTTGCTTTATTCAAAACATACATCGGGGTCCCCTATGTTTGGGGAGGAAAAACCAATTTCGGTTATGACTGTTCAGGATTTACGCAATGCTTTTTTAAAACACTAGGATACTCGCTCAAACGAGACGCATATCAGCAAGCTTCTGAAGGCACAGATGTCGTGCTTCTTTCAGAAGCGAAAACAGGAGATCTTGCTTTCTTTGACAATGCTGAAGGAAGAATTACTCATGTGGGAATAATTCTCGAAAAAGATGGAAGCTTCGAAATACTTCATGCATCAGGGGAACTGCGAATAGATATCTTAGACCATCAGGGTATCAATAAAAAAAGCGAAGGTTATTCGCATAACCTTCGCCTCATTCGTAGAATCCTTTAATTCTTATTTCGCGCTGAGCGCGTCTTCGATTAATTGAATAACGTGCGCTCTGTGTGCCTTTGTTAAAGCATTCCCCGCAACATTACCAACTTCCATTTTCTGAATACGCTTCAATTCAGATAACGCTACTCCTTGAGAAACGTTGTCGTATCTGTTCTTCACGTCGAGCATAGCTATGAGTCTACGCGTGTATTCAATTTGAAGGTTTTGACGAACCGTATTCACATCACCCTTCAAATCAGATTCAAAAATCGCTTGTGTTAAATCGTACATCACTTCATCAATAGAGTAGGTATTTCCATACATGTAGCTATCAATTATTCTTTGATGAACACGCGGATGCATCAGGTGATTCAGACACTCCGATTGCATGTCTAAAATACGATCGTGAATTTTCGGATCATCGCTTTTCGAATATTGGCTAAAGCCTCTTCTTTGATCCAACAAGTAATTGAAGGTTGGAATGGCTTCACTCCAAACATCACCTGCAAATGCATATTTCGCTAAAGCTTTCATAGCTTCTTTTTGTTTCACTTCAGAAACGGGCTCCAGCGGCTTCACTGAAGAACCTTGTCCTGCGTAGGCTCTATCGTAATGCACACCACCAATCTGACGAGTCATAACACTTGTTTGCGTGCCGTACTCTTTCGTTGCAATTAAAAAAGACTGAAGCAATTCAGCATAACTTTCATTTGAAGTAATCAAATGTTCTTTCAACTTAGGAAGAACAACTTTAACCAATTCGCAACGCTCTGCGCCGTAAGCAACAGGGTCACTTGAAAGATCAAAGATGTTCACATCTGGATCAATCCCTCTTCCAGGGGTGCGCATATCATCTCCATCGTTTCCGTATGCCAATTGATGCTCAATACTTCTTGCCGTGATTTTATCTAAACGTTCTTTCTCTTTTTGCTCATCAGATAGCGCTTGGCTATATCCGTATTCAATCACCCACTTATCGTAAGGACCAACTTTCACGTCACAATACAACGCTTGTTCCTTTGGATTCAATTGATAGTTAAACGCAGGATATTCCATCACAGAATTCGCTAAACCTTCCCTATTGATTTTCTCTACATTCTTTATGTCTGCAACAGACTGAAGTGTACTTGCACGCATGTTGTGTGTAAGACCAAGGGTATGTCCAACTTCATGAAGCACCAAGCGATACAACATTTGACGAACAATTTCTTGCTTCTCCAAATCACTTGCTCCTAATACGTTTGCAGCACTTGTTCCGAATATCAATTGCTCGTTGCTCATTGCCGCAGCATTACACAAAAACGGATTACGTGCTCCTTTTTCTTTCAGCAATTGCTCTTGCTCTGCAGTTAATGAACTTCCTAGACGAAAAGTACGGTCTGCGTAAACACGATTAGTTAAAGCAACCCATTCCAACATAATATCAGCACCCAAGATTTCTCCTGTACGCGGGTTCACAAAGCTTGGTCCGTAACCACCGAATGGCGGTGCTGGTGTTGATGTCCAACGAAGAACATTGTAACGAATATCTCCTGCGTCCCATGTTGCATCATCGGGTTGTTGCAAACAAACAACGGCGTTTTTGAATCCCGCTGCTTCATAAGCAACATTCCAACGCTCTACTGCTTCCTTAATTAATGGACGAAACTCAACTGGCGTGGTGTTTTCCATCCAAAAAGTAATGGGCTGAATAGGCTCACTCAATTTTTCATTTGGATTTTTCTTTTCCAAATTCCAACGATGAATCACATCTCTCCAAGGTGTTGCTGAAGCAACAGTCATGTCGTTTACCTGAGTGGTGAAATATCCAATTCTCGGATCGTCGAAACGAGGCTTGAAGTTGTTTTGCGGAACAGATAAGAACGAATGTTGGTATTGAACGGTCACGTTTCTTCCATCTGCAACAGCATCTCCACCAATGTTTGGAGAACTCGTCTCGTATACATAAGACACAACAATTTCAGAGTTTTCCTTGTATGTGCGAATGGAATTCACCTTCGACTTCTCTTTGCTCAAACTTCCCAATGGCGCATCTCCTCCGCGCGGTGCAGGCATCTTTACCAATTGCATTTTCTCTGACAACAACAACGCATCGCCATCGATAAGCATCTTGTTTCCATCCAGGCTTGTTGCTTCAATTTTTTCTGACGCTAAAACGGGATTGTTGATGTTCGAGAAAGAAGATTTGCTAATTGCGTTCGAGGGGTCATAGTAATAGTTCGTGTTCGGTTGAACAATTTCTAAGCGCTCATAATTCTTTTTAAAAACAACAATTTTAGAGTCTCCGAACGCGCCCTTGTGATAACCTGTTTCAACCGGAGCATTTTCAATGTAATTGAAATAGATAAACTCTTGATTCAATTGAGTCTTTTGAATTTCAATGTATGTTTTACCAGTAACTGTATCTGTGTAGAAAGTTAGAAGACCTTCCTTCTTCTTGCATTTCTTCACAAGATCGCCGAATTTATCTTCTGGCTTTTTCTCTTCTTTCTTTACCGGCTCCTTTTTCTTTTTTACAGGATCAACCGTTCCGTATGCCGGAAGTACCAATATTCCGGAAAGGGCTATGGCAAACAATGCTAGATGCTTTTTCATTTTCAAAATTTAGATAGGCGAATATAAATCAGGTTACGTTAAAAATAACTTACCTTTGCCGTGGTAAAAAAATTAACCCTTTAAATGGAATCCTCCCCGTGCAGTTCGAACTTACAAAAGAGTTGTTGGCAGACCTACGCAAATGGATAGGCGAAGGGAAGGATAGTGCTGTACACGAATTTACCAAAGATCTTCACCCAGCAGACGTTGCTGAAATCATTAACGAACTTCCTACCCAAGAAGGTGTTTATCTCTACCGCATTCTCGATGAAGAGACCGCAGCAGATGTAATGCTTGAATTGGATGAAGACATACAAGAGACATTACTTTCAAACCTTACCAGCCGAGAAATTGCGGAAGAGTTAATTGAAAATATTGACTCCGATGACGCGGCCGACGTACTCGCCGGTTTAAGTGAAGAAAAACAAGAAGAGGTAATCGCCTTACTTGAAGACGAAGAGCAAGCTAGCGATATCATGGACTTAATGACTTATGCTGAAGGAACAGCAGGAGCATTAATGGCCGTTGAAATGGTTACTGTAAAACAATATTGGACTGTTGCCCAAGCGATACGTGAAATGCGAAAGCAAGCTGAGGATTTGGATAACGTATACACGATATATGTCGTTGATGAAGAAGATCGCCTGCTTGGAACTCTCAGTATGAAGGCACTCATATTCGCTTCAGCGAGTATGCGTACGATCTTGAAAGAATTATATAAGGAATCAAAAGTTAGGACTGTGAATGTTGATACGCCAGCCGATGAGGTTATGCGCATCATGAAGAAGTATGACTTAGTCGTTCTTCCTGTTCTCGATGAAGATCAAAAGTTAGTCGGAAGAATTACCATTGACGACGTTGTCGATTTAATGCAAGAAGAAGCCAATCGCGACTACCAATTAGCAAGTGGTATCTCCGAAGACGTTGAATCGAGCGATAGCATCTGGACACTCACTCGCGCTAGACTTCCGTGGTTATTAATTGGAATGATTGGAGGAATGAGCGGAGCCTATATCATTGGAGTTTTCGACATTACTGAATACCCTGCCATGGCTGTTTTCATGCCCCTTATTGCGGCTACTGGAGGAAATGTTGGAGTTCAGTCTGCGGCACTTGTTGTTCGCGCCCTGGCTAATCAAAGCGCATTCGACGAAACGGTTTGGCAAAAATTAGTGAAGGAGTTCGGTGTAGGTTTGTTGAATGCAAGTGTTTGTAGTGCCCTTATTTTCTTGGCAAGCCAGCTTTTTCATTTCGAATTGTTGTTAAGCCTTACAGTATCACTCGCATTGTTCTGCGTAATCATTTTCGCAAGTATCAGCGGAACCTTTTTCCCTCTAATGTTGGACAAATTAAAAATCGATCCCGCTTTAGCTACTGGCCCGTTCGTTACAACCGCGAATGACATAGTTGGATTGATTATTTATTTCAGTGTAGGACATTACTTCCTCACCCATTTCACTTCGTTACCCTATAGTTTATTCTAATGGGAAAAAGAATATTATTCTTAGAAACAGTTCATCCTATACTTGCTGAGAAACTTAACGAATTAGGGTTTGAATGTGAATTCAATTACAAAATTTCTTACAAAGAATTACTTGATGTAATATCCTCATACAACGGCATTGTGCTTCGAAGCCGAATCTCATTCGACGAACAACTTATACAAGCAGGAACAAATTTGGAATTCATTGCACGCAGTGGCTCTGGACTCGAAATTATTGATCTTGAAAGCTGTCAAAAAAGGAATGTCAAAGTATTTTCTTCTCCAGAAGGAAACAGTGATGCTGTTGGCGAACATGTGGTTGGAATGCTTCTTGGGCTGGCGAATAACATACATTTAGCGAACGCCAGTGTTCGAAGAAAAGAATGGCTTCGAGAAGAACATCGCGGATTTGAAATCAAAGGGAAAACAATTGCGCTTATCGGGTTCGGACACATGGGCCAAAGCGTTGCTAAAAAACTTTCTGGTTTTGAAGCCTCTGTTATTGCGTATGACAAGTACACCGAACAATCATTCGGTTCATTGGCTAAACGTGTTTCTCTTCAAGAAATATTTGACACAGCCGAAGTTGTTAGCTTACACCTACCTTTAAGTGATGAAACAAAAGAATACGCCAA
>JBDLUS010000193.1:0-3576 GCA_039805165.1 Bacteroidota bacterium
TCTTTCACGAACTCCATGGCTTCAACCGGATTCATATCTGCAAGGTGTCTGCGAAGGATCCACATGCGTTGAAGCGTGTCTTTGTCTTGCAACAAATCTTCGCGTCGTGTTCCTGAAGAAAGAATATCAATGGCAGGGAAAATACGTCTGTTACTAATCTTACGATCCAATTGCAATTCCATATTACCCGTTCCCTTGAACTCTTCGAAGATTACTTCGTCCATCTTACTTCCAGTGTCTACCAACGCCGTTGCAATAATGGAAAGTGATCCTCCATTTTCAATCTTACGTGCAGCTCCGAAGAAACGCTTTGGTTTCTCCAAGGCGTTCGCTTCAACACCACCCGACAATACTTTTCCGCTTGAAGGCGCTACCGTATTGTATGCACGTGCTAAACGTGTAATGGAATCGAGAAGGATACAAACGTCGTGTCCGCATTCTACCAAACGTTTTGCTTTTTCCAAAACAATGTTGGCAATCTTTACGTGACGCTCTGCGGGCTCATCGAAGGTAGAGGCCACAACTTCACCTTTAACACTGCGCTTCATGTCTGTAACCTCTTCCGGACGCTCGTCAATGAGCAATACGATTAAGTAAGTTTCAGGATGATTCATAGCAATCGCATTCGCAACGTCTTTCAACAAAGTAGTCTTACCCGTCTTCGGTTGCGATACAATCATTCCACGTTGGCCTTTTCCAATTGGAGCGAACAAATCCATGATTCGCATGCTCACATTGTTGTTGTTGTCTGCCAAATGGAAACGCTCTTGCGGGAACAATGGCGTTAAGAATTTAAAAGGAATACGGTCACGAACCCAAGCTGGGTCACGTCCGTTAATGTTATCGATGCGAATTAATGGGAAGTACTTTTCTCCTTCTCTCGGTGGACGAATAGCCCCACGAATGGTATCTCCCGGCAATAATCCGTAGGTTTTAATTTGTTGTTGAGAAACATACACATCATCTGGAGAATTCAAATAATTGAAATCCGAAGAACGCATAAATCCGAATCCATCAGGCATTACTTCCAACACCCCTTCAGCCATTACTAAGCCATCGAAATTGTATCCGTGCTCGTCTGGCATTCCTCTGCGCTGACGGTCTGGACGAACAATGTTCTGATCGCGTTCCGCTTGTCCTTCAGGACGCTCGGGTCTGTTCGGTCTCTCTGGACGCTCTTGTCCTTCCGGACGCTCAGGTCTGTTCGGTCTTTCCGGACGGTCTTGTCCTTCAGGACGCTCAGGTCTGTTCGGCCTATCAGGTCTGTCTTGACGATCCTGTCTTTCCGGGCGATCTTTATGTTCAGGTCTTTGATTCTTTTGATTCGGATGTTGCGGACGTGGTTGTCCGTCTTTTTTCGCCAATACTAAAAATGGAATTTCAGGTTTGGTTTCTACCGCAGGAGCAGATTCTTCTACTTGTTCATTTTTTTGTTCGGTTGGAATATCAATCGCAACTTCTTCCTTGGCAGGTATCTCTTCTTTTTCAGATGCCTTGTATGGTTTTCTTTCACGCTTCTTCGGACGGTCTTCTGATTCTGTATTTTCTGAAGTCGTTGCCGCGCTTACTTCTGCAACTGGTGCTGATGATGCAGCTGGAGCAGGATTTGAAAGAGACTGACGGTCCATAATGGTTAGAACCAAATCTTGCTTCTTTAATTTTTCAGCATTTGGAATGCCAATGTTTTCAGCAACAGATTTTAGTTCTGCCACTTTCATGGCGTTTAATGTTAAAATATCGTACATGTAGGGGAAATGAAATTCAAAATGTAATGTTGGGAATTCGAAAGCGAAATGCTTTCAGCAGTGCAAGGATACAACGCAATTGGTAAATTTTCAAAAAAAAATTATCGCACAATCTCGGAAACATTTTTCTTAATGTTTTGAGAGATTTTCTCAATAGGAACGTCGTTTTCGTCGCCACCGAACGGATCTTCAATTTCCTCCGCAATTAGCTCTAAACTGCCCAATACGTAAAAGATGAAAATGGAAAACGGAATAACGTAATTACCCAGGGTAGAACTGAAAACCCAAGGCAGGGTAATTATGTAGAACAATATGAATTTCCGAAGGAATGAACTATAAGAATAGGGTATAGGCGTGTTTTTAATTCGCTCGCAAGCCCCGGCTACTTCTAGGAAGTTCGACAATTCAGAATTTACCGAGAGCAATTCGCTATCTGAAATTACTTTTTCTTGGTAAAGTTTATAGGTGCGCTTGTGAATGAGCGAGGCCAAGTAATTCGGCTTATGTTGAACATCGGTTGGCATTTCAAATTCCTCTGAAAAGTCTTGATCCAATTCAGTGCGAGTCTTTTCCAAAAGTAAATGTTGTGAAAGAGTCATGGCAAACAGCGGAATGCTCTTTCTGTAAAAATTTCTATTCTCCGCATCGTTAAACGGAAGTATACCATTCATCTTCGATGCGAGGTTTCTGCTGCTGTTGGTTAAACTGCCCCAGAGTTTTCTTCCTTCCCACCAACGATCGTAAGCCGTGTTGGTGCGGAACACCAGCAACAAACTCATAACGGTTCCAAGAATGGTATGTAGCACAGTGAGTTTGGAAATTTCACTGTTTGAATCAATGTGCCAATATTCCCTTTCCACAAATCGAACGCCGTAGGCGTATAGCCCAAGCGCAATCATAAGAACACCCAACTGTCTGAAGGTGTCTGATTTGTGAAAGCTGAATAAAAAATGCACCCAATCGGATGGTTTGTAACTGATCATTGAATGTTCTGAATTAATTCTTTCCATGCCGCCACACTGGCTTTCATAGAATATTTGTTTTGAAATTTATGTTGAAGGTCAACCGCCCACTTCGCACGAAGGGTGTCGTTTTGTATTAAATTGAAGAGCGTTGAAGAAAGGTCTTCCGGATTCTTTGCTTGGAAAAGATAAGCTCCATTCCCCAATATTTCTGCTGTGCCCGCCGTATTACTTCCAATTACAGGAACCCCGCTAGCCATGGCTTCAATGGTAACGGTTCCAAATGTTTCCTCCCAACTGGGTACAATGACCAAATCAAACGCACCGTAAAGTTTTTGAATTTCAGATTGATGAGGAAGGAAGGATATTTTATCTTGAAGTTGATTGTGCTCGATCACATTATTCAATTTCTGAACGTAATCATCGGCTTCATTTTTTGTTTTGGCACCAATGAAAACAACATGTATGTTTTGCTCAGTTTCCTTCAACAATGAAAGTGCTTGAATGACTTCAAGCTGACCTTTCTTTTCGTCTAACCTTCCAACTACACCAATAAGAAATTTGGCGGAAGGTAAATTCAAAAACTGGCGGGCCTCCTCTTTTGAATGAATGGAAGTGCTGTCAATGTTGGTTCCTAGCGGTATAACATGAAGTTTCTTTTCAGGAAACTTCGTGTGCGAAAGCACTTGCTTCTTCATGTAATCCAAAGTAGATACCCAAGCGTCAATTCGATTGAAACGAAACGTATGCAAGATGTCTTTCTTCGAAACACCCAATTGCATGGCTTGGTGATAAACTAACTTGATTTTTCCGGAAGAGAAAAATTTCACCCATCCTAAAAAATCAAGATCACGATTGTCGCGAAAATG
>JBDLUS010000194.1:0-6321 GCA_039805165.1 Bacteroidota bacterium
ATGATGATATTCTTTCCGCTTACTTCAGAAACAGTTCCGTCAGCAGCAGTCACTTGAATTTTCTTTCCAGGAAGAACTTTTCCGCTACCCATGATAACGTCGATCTTGTTCTTCTTCATTAAGAATTGAACACCCTTGCTCATGCCGTCGGCAACGCCACGGCTTCTTTTCACTACACCAGAGAAATCTGCTTTAGCACCGCTAACTTCGATTCCGTATTCTTTTGCGTGATTGATATATTCAAAAACCGATGCGCTCTTCAAAAGAGCTTTGGTTGGAATACAGCCCCAGTTCAAACAAATTCCGCCTAAAGCTTCGCGTTCGATAACTGCTGTTTTCAATCCTAATTGGCTAGCGCGAATTGCAGTTACATATCCGCCGGGTCCGCTTCCTAATACAATAACATCGTAATTCATAATTTCAATATTTCTGCGAAGATAATTCAGATGGCCGAAAACACCACGAAAACCATGCGTGTGTTGTACATTTGCAGTTCAATTCAACCCAAAGACATGATTAACATTGTACTCTTCGGCCCTCCGGGTGCTGGAAAAGGAACCCAAAGTGAACGTTTGGTGAACAGATACAAGTTGGTGCACCTGAGCACTGGCGACATTTTTCGCAAAAACATTAAAGAAGCTACGGCCTTAGGTACGCTTGCTAAAAGCTACATGGACGCCGGGAATTTGGTTCCCGACGAAGTAACTATAAATATGTTGAAAAGCGAATTGGAAGCCTTTCCAGAAGCGAGCGGATTTATTTTCGATGGCTTTCCACGCACTTCTCCTCAAGCTCTGGCGCTTGACGAAATGTTGAAGGAAAAGAACCAAACCATCTCTTGTATGTTGGCTTTGGAGGTTGAGGAGGTTGAATTAGAGAAAAGATTGTTGGGTCGCGCTGCCACATCCGGACGCGCAGACGACGGAGATATTTCAATTGTGCGCAATCGCATTGAAGTGTATAAGAGAGAGACGGCTCCAGTAGCTGAATATTATAAAGGACAAGATAAATTTTTCGCAATAGACGGAATCGGTGAGTTGGATGAAATCTCTAATCGCTTATTCAGTGCAATAGACACGCTAGCATGAGCAATTCAAATTTCGTCGACTACGTAAAAATCTGTTGTCGTTCTGGAGCAGGCGGTGCTGGCTCTAGACACATGCACAGAGAAAAATTCGTCCCACGTGGAGGTCCTGATGGAGGAAACGGCGGAAGAGGTGGTCACATTATTCTTCGCGGAAATAGAAACATTTGGACGCTGCTTCACTTGAAGTTTAGAAAGCACGTTATTGCTGAACCGGGCGAAGGCGGAAGTAGTTCGCACAAATCTGGTAAGCAAGGTGAAGACGAATATTTGGAAGTTCCAATTGGCACAATTGCGCGCGACGTTGAAACGGGCGAAGTGCTTTGTGAAATAAACGAAGAAGGTCAAGAGTACATCATTGCTAAAGGTGGACGTGGTGGTTTAGGGAATCACAATTTCAAAACCGCTGTCAATCAAGCTCCAGATTACGCGCAACCCGGTGAACCCGGTGTGGAAGAATGGAAAATTCTTGAATTGAAAGTTCTTGCCGACGTTGGACTTGTTGGTTTCCCGAATGCTGGAAAATCTACTTTACTTTCTGTTGTTTCTGCTGCCAAACCCGAGATTGCTGACTATCCGTTTACGACACTTGTTCCGAATTTAGGAATGGTGCGTTACCGCAACGACCGCAGTTTTGTTATGGCCGATATTCCTGGAATTATTGAAGGGGCCTCGGAAGGAAAAGGTCTTGGACACCGCTTCCTACGTCACATTGAGCGCAACGCAACCTTGTTGTTCATGGTTCCTTGCGACGCCGATGACATTAAAGCAGAGTACAAAATCTTATTGAATGAATTGAAGAAATTCAATCCTGAATTGCTCGACAAACCGCGCATTTTGGCAATTACGAAATGTGATATGATCGACGATGTTATGGAGAAGCAAATGAAAAAGCTTTTACCTCGTGGCATTAAGCATGTATTCATTTCTGCTGTAGGTCAAAAGAACATCGACGAGTTGAAAGACATTATTTGGGAAAGCATTAGTTCGCAAAACAGTTAATTAACTGTTTTCGATTAGCTCGAAGCGTTTCTTCAGCACTCTAAATTCTACTCTTCTATTTTTTGCACGCCCTTCGTCTGAGTCGTTGGTGGTTGCGGGCTTTGTAGCACCGAAGTATTTTATTTCCAATCGAGATCGGTCTATGCCTTTCTTCATTAAATAACTTACCACGGCCTCTGCCCTATTTTTAGAAAGCGTCACGTTGTAATCGTCTTTCCCTCTGCTGTCGGTATGTCCTTGCACTTCCAGATACATTGCCTTGTTCTTCTTCAACAAGACATAAACTTCATCCAATTCCTTCTTCGCGCTATCTGTTAAATTGAATTTATCGAAATCGAAAAAAATGTCGTCGAGTCTTATTTCGTCGTACTGACTTAATTGAAGCGGTGGGTCGAAAACCATGGATTGAAGCACTTCATTTTCGCATGAGCATTCTTCTTTGGCTCGAACCGGCTTCACCACCACATCGTCTACATATAAGTAGCTGTAGTCGCCCATACCCTTGTCGTTTCCGGTGCTGTGAAGAATTTTCGTAGCCTTATCGCTTTTGAAATTTCCAATTGTGATAAATCTTTCTCCGCCTGAAGCTCTGTAGACATCGCCCATCTTCACCCATCTATCTTTTTGGTCAAGAATATACAAACGCGGATTTTCAATGGTGGCTTTCATTTCAATGCAAGCCATTCCCTTTTGCTTTAACTCATCTGCGCTAAGCACAATTCCACATCCATCGGTAACGAAGTTGCACAAGTCGGCTGAAGAGATACTTATTTCGATACACACCAACTCTCCCGGTTTCAGCGGTCTGCTTAATTCCGAGGTCAAATACTCGCGGTAATTTTTCTTATTGAAGGTGTAGTTCACGAAGCCTGCGTAGGCTTGTCCTGTCGCCGCATTTTCATTTCCGAAAACATTTTTCGGAACACCAACGGCCTTGCTGCAACTGTTGAAGTAATCGGGAGTACCCTGTCCGGGCTGCTTCCATGAGACAATGTGTGTAAGTTGACTTTGATTGAAATCGACAGGACATCCTTGATGTTCTTCAAAGCTTGAATTCAACACGAGGTTCTGGGCGAAGCACGAAACGTGAACGAATCCCAAAACAATCAGGAGTAGCCGGTATCTAATTAATTTCTTCAACGCACCGAATTTAACGAGAAAACAAAAGGGGAGCGCAAATTATTGCAGCTCCCCTTTAAAAAGATTGTAAGTGCTTATTTCACTTTGAACACTACTCGTCTGTTTTGAGCGTGTCCTGAAGGTGAATTGAATGTACTTGCTGGTTGCGTATCATCTACTGATGTTACTGTAATGCGAGCACCATTGATTCCGAATCCTACTAAAGCTTCTTTAACAGCAATCGCGCGCTTTTCAGCCATGTTCGCAACTTCTTCATCCACTTTTGCTTCAGCAATTTCATCTACATCCGAATGTCCGATTAACTCAATGTTCAAGGCAGGATTAGACTTCATTAATGCAGCAACTTCTTCAATGTTTGAATCGAATTGACCAGGAACCATTTCGGTTAGGCCTGCGAAATAAACCACAGTTGTGTTAATGATGTCTTGTGGTTTCGCACCGGTCTCACGAGCAACAGAACTGCTGTAGATGAACTGCGCTTGTGGCTTGCTCTTCTTCGAACAGTTACATTGGCTTTTAGCCTCAATGGCAACGATTTCAACATTATCAAGGAAATAATATGCATCATTCGCAACCGTTCCTGCAACGCCTGCTGGCTTCTTCATCTTCTCCACCTTCATTTTGTCTTCAGCTCCGAATCCACCGATAACGATGTACTCTTCTCCACCTGCAGCGGTGAATGTTCCACAAATGTGCTCCCAAGAATCCATAATGTTAATTGGAACGTTGTCTGCGATAGTTACTTGTGGTTCAACCATAATTGCGTTGTCTTTCGAGTATTGCAATTTCTTTTCGGTAACGTAAACACCTACGTTGTTTACTGCGAACTTAGAAAGTTCCGCAAGGCTCAAACTGTAGCGAATGCAATACTGTTGTCCTTTAACCAATTTCTGGTTCAATTTAACTTCAAGATACGTTCTTGATTTCTTTGGATCTTTAGAATAAGCTCTGAAACCAGCGTAGCTAGAACCAGAAGCTGGCTCTTGAATTCCGTGCTCATTGTTTGGCACTTGAATCTTTGGACTCTTCACTCCTTTCGAGAACAAATCAGCCATTGTAACATTCGGCGTCATCCATGGCAACGCAAGATCAACTTGATTAGGAGTCTTCAACGACTTGAATTCAAAGTCATCGAAGTTACCATTGGGAACAATTCCTTTTGGTTCTGCTGAAGCCTTGTCAGTTTTCTTTTGAGCCGTTGCTCCAACAACTGCAAGAGTTAATACAGCTAATAATAAACGTTTCATAATCATTTTACTTTTCGTTAGGGTATTCTTTTATTGTATCAATAAAGCATTTTAGGTTATCGGGAGAAATATCGGGATACACTCCGTGGCCTAAGTTAGCAATATGTTTTTGAGTTCCAAACTTTTGAAGCATTTCTCTTGTTGCTTTTTTAATGCTAGCGAAGTCTCCATAGAGCACCGAAGGGTCTAAGTTTCCTTGCACTGTTTTCGCTCCTGCCCATTTCCGTGCCAATTCTGGTTGAACGGTCCAATCGAGTCCGATTGTCTCGCACGGTGAGTTCGCGAAATCTTCAATAGCATACCAAGCTCCCTTTGCGAAAACGGTTCTTGGCACCTCAGGTATAGCGGCTAAAATTCTATTGATATATGGAAGGGAAAACTCGCGATATGAATCCGGACCCAATACACCCGCCCAAGAATCGAACAACTGAATCAAATCAGCTCCCGAAGCTATTTGCATCTTCAGGTATGCAATGGTAGCATCTGAAATAGCCGAAAGCAATGCATGAGCGAGTTCTGGATTTTCACGCATCATTCGTCTCGCCTTTGCGAACTCTTTGCTCCCCTGCCCTTCAATCATGTAACAAAACAACGTAAATGGCGCACCGGCAAATCCGATCAACGGCACTCTTCCATTTAATTCTTGCTTGGTTAGTTTCAACGCTTCAGCCACATAATTCAATTTGCCCTCAATCTCTGTGGTTGAGAGTCGAGCTAAATCTTCCTTCGTTTTTATTGTATTCGGAAAACGCGGTCCTTTTCCTTCATCCATTTCATAAGGCAGTCCCATGGCTTCTGGAATAACCAAGATGTCTGAAAATATAATGGCTGCGTCTACTCCTAAAATATCTACTGGCTGTAGCGTTACCTCACAGGCCAATTCTGGCGTGCGAACCAACGTAATGAACGAACCCGCTCTTGCGCGCGTTGCACGGTATTCGGGTAGGACTCTTCCGGCCTGACGCATTACCCATACGGGAGTGCGTTCCACTTGCTCGCCCTTCGCGGCACGAAGCAATAAATTGTTCTGCAAATTCATGTGTTGCAAAAATACATCAGACATGCGCTACCTTCGTTTTTATGTTGAAGTCAATTTCAATTTATCCAGTAAAATCGTTGAACGGCATTGAACTAACCTCTTCAGAGGTGCTTCAGCACGGATTGAAATACGACCGCAATTGGATGTTGGTCGATTCCAACAACAAGTTCGTCACGCGACGAGAACGCCCCGAACTTTCGCTTATTGAAACACGAATTTCGGAAAATGGACTTGCGTTTTCCTTCAACAATCAATCTGAAAATCTTGCGCTTGGAACGAATGATTTCCAGCAAGAAAAAATTGAATCGCAGGTTTGGGATTCGACTGTTTTCGGATTTGAAGAAAGTAAAAACACAAATACTTTTTTTTCTGATTTTTTGAAGGAAGAAGTGCGTCTCATTCGCTTGCCTCTTCAACCAGAAAGAATGGAAATGGCTCCACTTAATGGAGAGTCGACGCCGAGTTCTTTTGCTGACAGTTTTCCAATTTTAATATTGGGCAGCGCTTCTCTTGACGCTCTGAATGCGCAATTGGAAGAACCCATTGACGCTCGATATTTTCGTCCAAATTTACTTTTTCAAACCGAACGTTCATTCGAGGAAGACGAGTGGAAAGCCATTTCAATTGGAAATGTATTGCTTCGCAAAGCCAAAGCCTGTGGGCGATGTAGAATGATTAATGTCAATCCAGATACCGGTGTTTATCGCACAGATGTTATGCGTGAGTTAGCGAAATTGCGCACTGTTAAGAATAAGGTTATCCTTGGCGATTTGTATTATCCTGTTCAAACCGGCTCAATTGAACTTCAT
>JBDLUS010000195.1:0-3203 GCA_039805165.1 Bacteroidota bacterium
AAGAAGTCTAGATCTTCTTCTTCCAATACTTCCAGACCTTCACGTCCTTCGGATCAGAACCGAGGCCCGCGTCGATAGTCGTTTCCAATTGCTCTTCTGAAAGGAAACGATAAATGATTCGTTTGGGGAAGTCGTGTGTAGGATTTTCAAATACCCATTCCGTTGAAGAAGCTTTGGTACATGTGAAGATTGTGCTTTTATCTGCTTCTAATGGAGTAGCAATGTATACCCAGTGATCGTTATCGTAGACAATTACCGAATGTTCGTTCGGTAACTCGTTCGTTCCATATTCTTCGAAATTTACATTGTAAAATGAAATGCCTTCAATAACCATTTCATCTTCCACCTTCGTCCATTCTTCTCTTCCAGTTAGACCCACCCAGTTGCCCTGAAGTTTCAATAAATGAGGAAGTAAATCGGCCTGCGCCAAGGCATTCATTCCAACCGAAATAAAAAGTGCGAAGATGAGTAGCTTTTTCATAAAGTCTAAAATACTAAATAACTTCTAAAACCAAACCTTTCAAGTATTCTCCTTCCGGATGGAAGATGCTAATCGGATGGTCAGCCCCTTGGTGCAACTGATGCAATATCTTCACGGTGCGTCCAACTGAAATAGCAGAAGCCAAAAGAATGGAAGTGAATTGTTGCTTGTCGATTACCTGCGAGCAAGAGAAGGTGAAGAGAATTCCGCCTGGCTTAATCTGACGCAAAGCCGCTTCATTAATTCTTCTGTACCCTTGAATGGCCTTGTGTTTCGCGCTAAGGTGTTTCGCGAACGCTGGTGGGTCAAGAACAATGATGTCGTAATCTTCCTCAATGTTCTTCATGTATTCAACCGCATCGGCTTGAATGAGCTTGTGCTTCGAAGTGTCTAAATTATTCAGTTGAATATTGTTCTCTACGAGAGCAAGTGCTGAAGCACTGCTGTCTAGACTGTGAACCAAGTTGGCTCCGTTTTTCAATGCGTACAACGAGAATCCTCCGCTGTAGCAAAACGTATTCAATACTTTTTTTCCTTGACTTAATTCACCAAGTAATTTTCTGTTTTCGCGTTGGTCAATGAAGAAACCTGTCTTTTGTCCTTTTTCCCAATCGATTTGAAATTGAATGCCGTGCTCAAGTGCAATGTCGTTCCCTTTTTCACCAAACACATATTCGTTTTGTGCATTCGGAACACCTTTAATTTTCTCTCCGCTCTTGTCGTAGATGGCTTTCAAACTATCGCCCATAACCATCTTCAACGCATTCGCAATTTCACTTCTGTGCTGGTACATACCTGCACCATGAAACTGAAGCACCGCTGTTTCTCCGTATACATCTACAATAAGTCCAGGGAAACCATCGCCTTCCGCGTTAATCAAACGATACAGCGTGGTGCTTTCGGTATTCACCATAACCTTCTTGCGAAGATCATAAGCGTGTTTAATTTTCGAATGCCAGATATCTGTCGAATACATTTCCTCACCGAATGAAAACATGCGAACGGCAATGCTACCTTCAGAGAAATGTCCAATTCCAATTTTTTCGTTTTTGCGGGTGTACACTTCCACCAACTGTCCTTCCTTCAACAATTCAGAAATGGCTTCAATGGCACCAGAGAATATCCAAGGATGAAAGCGTTTTGCGCTTTGTTCTTTTCCTTGCTTCAAATAGATTTTTGCTAACATGTGGCAAAACTACTCCGAAAACTTACTTGGCCGTGAAATACTTGCCTTCTTTTGGAATGAGCCATCCTTCGGCAAGAGCTTCTTGCACGAGTTCGATTGTTTTTTCTTTGTTGAAGGAAATGGGCCATGCGTAGAGTTCGTCGAGTGTTTTTCCGGTGAGGCAAGCTTGCAGAATTTCTTTTGTAGTTGGAAGAGCGCGTTCGCGCTGACAGTGATCGCACTTGCCGCAAGCTTCGGTGTCTTCTCCGAAGTAGCGTAGAATGTACTGTTCACGACAATGGTCTTCTGAAAGCAAGTGTTGCATGCTGTTCAGTTTTGCAAGATCTATGTCGCGACGCTCTTCATACATGGTTTCCGGAATGGAAATTTCATTCGTCGCGACGCGCTGTTTTACATAGCTGAATTGCGAAGTGGAACTGGCCGGAAGGTATTCGAGGATTTGAAGTTTGTGCAAGTCGTTGAGTGAAGTGAGCACTTCATTTTTCGAGCGTTCATTCAAGACACTCAATTGATATTCTGAAATAGGCACAGCGAAATCCCAGATGCTTCCATACAAGCGGAAGAGCGAGCGAAGAAAGTCTTCATGCTTCGGGTGTTGATCTACGAAGTTGCGCAACTCTTCTTTCGAAGCAATGACACGAACGCGCGAACGGTGCAGTCCGCGTGCTAAGATTGAAATGTATCCCGCGCGTTCAAGTAACAGCAGCGAAGCTGAAATGGTGTTGGCGTGGAGCTGACTGCGTTCTGCAATTTGATCGAGGTTCAGTGCGAAGAGTTCGTTCATGCCTGAGCCAATGGCAATGCGATGTATGTTGGCGAGTGTTTGATAAACCGTTGCAATGTCTTCCTTCGGCGGATAGCGCATGGCAATGCTTTTTTTCAATTGAACGAAATCGCTGTCGTTCCAAAGTGCAAGTCCAAGCGCAGGCTGCTCGTCGCGTCCCGCTCTTCCCACTTCTTGAAAATAGGCTTCGGGTTGAGAAGGAATATCGAAGTGAAAAACGAAGCGCACATCGGGTTTGTCTATCCCCATACCGAAGGCGTTCGTGGCCACAATGACTTGCACATCGTTGTTCTTCCATTTTTGAAAGGCGAGGTCTTTTTTGTGAAGATCAAGACCAGCGTGATAGGGAAGGGCTTTAATATTTTTTTCATTCAGCAATGCTGAAAGGTCTTCTGTTTTTTTTCTTGAATTGCAATAAACGATTCCCGCTCCTTTCATGTGAACGATTCGATCGACGAGGTCGTTTTCTTTTTGTGTTGAAAAGAGTGCGTTGTAGGCAATGTTCTTTCTCGCGAAGCTTTTCTGAATAATTTTACAATCGTTGTTGAATACGAGCGTGGCAATGTCTGTAACGACTTGCGGAGTGGCGGTAGCGGTAACAGCCATCACCACAGGATCTCGAAGTTCTTTTAAGAAATTCGGAATGGCTCTGTAGGCAGGGCGGAAGTCGTGTCCCCATTGCGAAATGCAATGTGCCTCATCAATGGCTACGAAGGAGATGTTCAGGTAGCGAATGCGGGCAATGAAGTTGT
>JBDLUS010000196.1:0-4749 GCA_039805165.1 Bacteroidota bacterium
TCGAACACATGCGGAAATGTCTTGTTCTCGGCCCAGCGTTTTAACTTATCCTTCGCCATATTAATTCGCTATAAAAACCGCTCGCCAAGCCTCTGGAATGGCTTGCGGACGTTGGTCTTTGTGATTAAAACAAACCAGAACCGATTTTCCTGTTGCGCATAAACGCTCTCCTACAACAACGCGGTAACACACCGAGAAACTTTTATTCCCAACATGCTCAACCCACAACCGAATATTCATTCGGTCGTTTAAGAAAACAGGATAGATATAATCTATTTCGTTTCGAGCCACAATAACTCCATCTTCATTCCAATTCCAAATTCGTGCAACGCGCTCTTTGAAATAGGCCATACGTGCTTGCTCGAAATAACTGAAATATACAGCATTGTTAACATGCCCCATGGCATCTATATCGGCGAAACGAATTTCAACAGATGTCTCGAAAATCTCTTTCCCTTCGGGCTCTTCCATAAACTAATTTTAGAGCACAAAGATAATTCCGAGCGGCAGTTCTATTTAGAAAAAACTTGATATCCGTATGGAGCCAATGCACGCTGATTTCTCGAGTAAAGCGAAAAGGTTTCACTGTTGAAAATGCTTCTAAAGTCCCCATCTGGAACATCATCGGTAAAGTTGAATACTTGAGGTTTATCCGAAAAATTCAAAAGAACAACAACCTGGCGATCGCCATTGGTGCGAACATATGCGTACAGCACGTCGTCATTCGATGTCTTTATCTTTTTGAAGGTTCCTCCAAACTCTCCGTTCCATAACGCAGGATTCTCGTGGTGAACAGCAAGCAAGCGTTTGTAGAAATCACTGTTTATGTAGTTGTTGAAGTAAGCGGTGTCTTTATCGAAGAATCTCAAACGCTTCGCATTTCCTTTCACATCCACTTCGCCACCTTCTTGTGAAGTGTACACCAACGGCATTCCTTGAAGCGTAAACGAAAGAACATCGAACAACTTGCGTTTCACACCGTAGCGCTCCCCTCCTGTTCCATTCCAAGTGTTTTCATCGTGATTGGTTGTGAAGCCCATTCGATAAGCACTCTTTTGAAAGGCTGTATCTGATTTCGCCATATACTCATCGAAAGCATAAAGCGATTTTTCTCCTTTCGCTACAGCGTTCATTATGCCCATTAATTCCCAACTGTATGACATATCGAATGCCTTCAAGTGATGATCTTTTTGCTCAGCTTCCGCCAACATAAAGACTGGTTTAATAGCATCCAATGCAGCACGCGCATCGTTCCAAAATTCTGTTGGAACATTCATCGCCACATCGCAACGATACCCATCAATTCCGCAATCTCTCACCCAATATTCCATCGCGCGAATCATTTCCTTTCTCAACTCGGTGTTGTCATAATTCAAATCCGCTACATCAGACCAATCTGGAACAGGCGGAACAATGTTTCCATTCGCATCATGTGTATACCAATCTGGGTGCTGAAGAACCCACGGATGATCCCAAGCGGTGTGATTTGCAACCCAATCAAGAATAACGTACATGCCTAACTCATGGGCCTTATTTACCAAGCGTTTAAAATCTTCTGTAGTACCAAACTCTGGATTAACACCTGTATAATTTTTTACACTGTAGTAACTTCCTAGACTTCCCTTTCTGTTCAATTGTCCTATTGGGTTAATTGGCATAAGCCAAAGAATATCCACACCCAACGAATCTATGCGCGGAAGATCTTTTTCCAATGCGGCAAAAGTTCCGGCAGCAGTGTGCTGACGAACGTTTACCTCATAAATGGTTGCGTTTTTAGACCAACTCGGATGACGCACAACTTTGGTTTCTGAATAGCCAATTTGCTTCGCCTCCGAAGTGTAATCTTGATTTTTAGTTACACCGCAACTTGCTAAAGCAACAGCCAATAAAACGAATAATTTATTTTTCATGTTGAAGAAAATACTTAGTGTCAAATATACACGAAGGTCTCTTAATTCTAGCGAAGAATTTTCCACAAACGAATAGACCCGTCATCACTTGCGGAAAGAAGAAGGCCGTTTTTAAGAAAATGCAAAGCATT
Organism: Bacteroidota bacterium; assembly: GCA_039805165.1. Taxonomy (GTDB): domain Bacteria; phylum Bacteroidota; class Bacteroidia; order Flavobacteriales_D; family Sanyastnellaceae; genus CAIZGX01. The sequence goes on from JBDLUS010000196.1 coordinate 2,042, forward strand.
CACACTTCGAGTATGCGCGCCTCCACAAAGGAAATCTAGCGTTTCTGCGTCCCATACCTTAATCTCCTTATCGCGACTTCCTGTAACAAAAACGTGACGTTTCGGATGGAAGGCGATGGCGTAAACATTTCCCTTGTGCGCTGTAAAGTTTACAACGGGATCGTAATTTTTCTTTGAATTCCAGAGATAAATCTCACCGTCTCTACCTCCTGTAAAGAGTACACTCTTCTTTGGATGAAAAGCACAAGAAGCAACACCTTGATCATTCACTTTTTTCTTTTCTATCGAATTGAAGAAAATCGGATCTACGATTTCCATCTCTCCATTTGAAAAAGGAAAAGCTAGTTCTGGTTTATGTGTGCTCACAGCAAATCGGCGTATTTTCGAATCTGAAAGAGGAATCGTTCTAGCGTAACTCGCATCTGACCTATTCCATTCAATGACGTTCCCATCCGCGCCAACACTCAAAATCTTATCCTCTACAATTTTAATATCGAATACTCCTCCAGGGTGAACCTTGTAATTCTTGATTTCTTTCTTGTTTTGAATATCAACCACACTTAATGTATTCTGCTGACAACCAATCCATAAAAACCTCGTCGATTCATCGTAAAGCAACGAAAACACCGCTCCTGAAGTTTTTACTTGAATCTCAGATGAAACACCATATTCGGTATTCCATTCGGAAACCAATCCATTTGCAGAAGCTGTAAAAAAAGAATCTGCATGGGTACCTTCAGCAATTGCATACAGTGGCGTTTTCATATCACCGAAAGAATCTAGCAGCTCCAACTTCATTTCGCTAATGTAAAATAAAAAAGGGACCGAAGTCCCTTTTTAAATTAAGTCAAAAGCGTATTGAATCAATATCCTTGACGGAATCCACCTTCTCTGCGGTTAGAGGTACGTGGACGGTATTCAGCTTCTTTAACGTTGATCTTGCGACCTTTCATTTCAGCTTGGTCTAAAGCGTCAATTGCATTGCGCGCTTCAGCATCATCTGACATTTCAACAAAACCAAAACCGCGTGAACGACCGGTGTCACGGTCAGTAATCACTTTAGCAGAAGCTACTTCACCATATTGAGTGAAGATTGCTTGGAGCTCATCGCTCGTTAGACTGTAGTTCAGTCCAGAAACAAAAATGTTCATAAAAAAAATAAAATTAATTAATGCTTACCCTTCGTCTAGTTGACATCTTCGAGAAGACTTCAAATCTAAATTCACAATAAGCTTTAACAAAGATAGACGAATTTTTCACACTTGCAAGAAAAACAACATTTTTCTTAAATTAAGATTTCGATATCAATTTCATGTCCCGCATGGGAGCGAACATTAAACACTTGCTGATTTTCTAAAATCAGGTACTGTCCGACAATCCCCTTCAACTTTCCTTCGTAAATATTTTCTGGCGCTAACTTCCACGTCTTGGGATTGACAGGCCTGTCTTCACATGGAAACTGAATGTCCCAAACTTTGTCCTCGTCATCTACGAAGTCTTGAAACGCATCCGGAATTTCAAACAACAAATTTTCTTTCGTTGCAAGTAAAGCCTCATTCTCTGTGAAAGTCGGCTGAAGCATTCCCTTCCAATTTGATTTATCTGAAACATGCTCCTTCAATAAGACTTCAAACTCTCCTGCCAATTGCCTATATGGCACTCTTGCGAAAATCACACCTTGACGAGCACCTTGATCAATCCATCTCGAAAGCAGATTTCGCTCCGATGTAACTCCCACCTTTATTCCTGAAGTAAAGGAGAGGTATACAATGTGTGGAATAAGGTGATTCGCTCGCTCCCACTCCATGTCCCCGCGCAAAGCAACTCCCTCATGTGCCTTGCACAACTCCGGATGAATAATACAAGGTGACGCATTGGACGAATCTTGAAATCCATTCCAGCACAATCCCTCTCCAAATGTCTTGTTCAATTTTTCTCCATGCAGTATGCATCGAATGTCACCGGTAGCATGCAATCGAATTTGCTTACCGACACAATGATTCAGGTTTAACTCTCCCTTTAAATCCAAATTATCATAAAGCGGAAGAACATATTGCGCCTCACCGCTTTCGGACAACGTGGTCCGCATCTTTCTTAAATGAGTCTTCATAATTTTGAAACAAAGAAAAAGAATACTATATTCGTTTTAACAAATTCTTTTACACTATGAAGAAACAAATACTCTCTCTTTTTGCATTTGGCGCAATTCTATCTGCATCTGCGCAAACCGTTTTATTCGAAGACAACTTCGACTCATATACCGCTGGAACAGGCGTTGTCGCTCAAAATGTCTCATGGGCATATTGGAGCACAGGCACTGCATCTGATGCAACAGTGAGTTCCAACTTCGCCAGCAGCGGAGCGAACAGTGCTAACATTAACGGCACTGGAACAGATTTAGTTTTACCTATTGGTCCATTTACTAGTGGTAAATATGACATCAAATTCAAAATGTACTTGCCTGCAGGTGCGGGCGGATATTTCAACGCACTTCATACGTGGTCAGGTTCATCAACTACATACCAATGGGCATGTGACGTTTTCTTTGACGGAACTGGCGTTGCAACATGGACAACAGGCGGAACTCAGGGAGGTGCAGTAACCGTAGGAACTGATACTTGGTTCGACGTTCAAATCACGGCTGACTTAGACAACGACCTTGGCAAAATTTATTTCAATGGGGTTGCAGCAAACGAATGGCAGTGGAG